>JAIRRL010000199.1 GCA_031255985.1 Gracilibacteraceae bacterium | reverse complement strand
TTGGTATTAAGCCAACGGCGCGACAATTCGTCAAACAAATTAAAGCGTTGCCAGTCAAAATCCACTGATTCGCCCAGTTCGCCCGGTTCGCTGTACTTGTCGTCCGAAGCAAACAAAATCATACCTTTTGGATCAAGCACCCGGATTGGGCATTGCACATGCAATGCCCAATTCTCAATATCAAGCCCTACCATATCTACCAAGCGCCTGATTCTCCATAGGCGCTTCCCGTTCAGGACGTTAAGGCAATTAATGTTGCTCATAATTTGCAGTATCAAGGACGCATGTTGAAAAAGTTCCTTGCTTCTTCAAGAAGTTCTTGTAATTTCAAATCTAATCCGGTATAGTTTGTGATATTCCTCTTCTCTGTTCATAGTACGGGGTTTTGGCGGCTTGAAATGAAGCCTCCTGTGGCTTTTTAAATTCAGGCAGTCAATGATCTTTCCCATTAACCCTCCCTACATCATAAGAACTCCTGTGCCAACGCCGTAACGACTCTCTGAGTTCGGTCTGAATGAAATGCCCGGCAGGATGCGCAATTTGTAATTAATACCATATTGCATAATGTTTGGTGCTTTATTCGCGCTGAAGAGGTGGCGCCAAGGATTAGGCAAGCGATTTCACACTCGGAGATCCAGCTGTTTGCCGTAACTCAGAGCCAGTTTGAAATCTCCAAAGCCGTTGTATAAGCCGGCGTTGTATAAGCCGGCAAAATAATTTGGTAGGATATGCTCGCCTGTGCGCATGTAGTTCATGAACCCGTTCCATTGCAGATTAATCACCTGTATGCCGGTAGGTTCGTTGGGGTTGGGAGCGACGGGCCATTGCAAGTTGAGAATCTTTACCGCAGATCCGTTGGAATTTGGCGGGGCGGCGGGAATCGAACTCACATAGTTACTGGGCGGAAAATAGTTCAGCCGCTGACATTCTTTGACACCACGCTCAAAAGCTTGGCTGGCGCTGCCAGAAGCGAGCATCTCGTTTAACATCGCCCGGTAAATGCTTAAAACATCCTCCCGGTTCAGCGGCGAATAATAGACCGTACTCCACTTATGGCGGCGGCTGTTGGAGTATTCGCGTCTTCGATCGCATTCGTTCATAAAACTTTCGCCAAAACCGGCTGCGGCGCGTTCGATCGCAGATTTGAGCCTTTCGCTGACGAAGGTCTGCCGCGTAAACGTTTCCGCCATCACAGACGCCATGCCCAGCACTATCCCGGCGCGGGCTTCGACGCCGCTTTCCGTCGCTATTAAACAGGCGTCCCGCATACCGCCGTTCAGCACGTCTATAAAACGTCCCAGGTATGTTAACTCCTCCAGAGTGTACAGAGATTCCGCCGTCTCACCGGAATCGCCCACGCCGCCGGGCGAGTTCGGGGTCGCCTGAGCTTCGGCAGCCGGGTCTTGCGCGATGAAAGCCTGCTGCAACTGGAAAGCCATGAATTCTTTGTCGTCTTTCAGCCAGGCATATTCGGTATCCGCGATACCCGCATAATCCGGGTTATCCGTGATGAAGCCGATGTATTGCTCTGCCAGCCCATGCGCGATTGCCGTTATGCTGTTCGCGATTCTTTCCTGTTCGCCGCTTAATCCATAACCGTCCGTTTGGGCGGCGAAGTTCGCGGCTATAGTTGGTTGGGTGAACCCTTGCGACCGGCAACGAATGTTTTCAGACCCCGGTCTCACTACTGCCTTTCACTCCAATAACCTCAGAGCCGCCAAATGAAAAGTCTGAATCACATATAATTATGTCGTAAATAAAGACAATAAATTAAGAGCATGGCTGCTGCGGAACTCCCCCCGGCGACCACGCGACAGCGACAAACATTTTGTTGCGACACTGTCGCAAGTTTTAAGTTGGTCGCATTTCCAAGATTTGCTTCCTCAGAAAAGCAACGAGGCGCGTGAGCTTTATGCAAACGAAGCATATCGGCGCAACCTTGGTGTTCGTGATTTGCGTAAGTTGATTTCCCGTAAAACTTATGTGCGGCAAGAGGTTGCGAATATGGAGCTTGCCATACCTCACTCAATGAATTGGAGCCTGGCAGCCCCCGCCCCGCGAAAAAAATTCTCCTTATTGCTCTATAATAATTTACAATTCCCCGGATAGCGTGTACAATATAGTACGGAGATAACGCTCGCCGGAGGAAAGCTGAATTGCGTTTCGCCGCTTTGCTGACCGATTTTAACTGGATGGCGATAGTTGACATCGCCATAGTTTCTGTAATATTTTACAATTTATTCCTGGTGATTGAGGGTACGCGCGCCGTGCAGCTCATCAAAGGAATTTTTGTTTTGCTCATCGTTTCCATGCTCTCGCGCGGGCTGGAACTGGAAACTCTGACCTGGCTGCTGGATAAATTGTGGACGATGATGATCGTGGCTTTACCGGTCGTATTCCAGCCGGAGTTGCGGCGGGCGCTGGAGCAAATCGGCCGCGGCCGCCTGTTCGGTATGCGTCACGCCCTGGAAACCGATGAAAAAACCCAGAATTTGATCAACGAACTCCTGCGCTGTACAAAAGTGCTGTCGCAAAACCGCGTCGGCGCTTTGATCGCTTTGGAAAGATCTACCGGCCTGCAGGAATATGTGGACACCGGCGTTAAAATCGACGGCATAGTTTCCTCTGAATTTCTGGTCAACCTTTTTGTGCCCAAAGCCCCCCTGCACGACGGCGCCGTCATCATCCGCGGCGACCGGGTGGTCGCGGCCGGCTGCCTTTTGCCGCTGACTCAGGATCGGAGCCTGGACAAAAACCTCGGTACGCGCCACCGCGCCGCCATCGGTCTCTCTGAAGTCTGCGACGCTTTGGTGCTGGTCGTATCGGAGGAAACGGGAATCATATCTTCCGTGATGGAAAGAAAAATGCAGCGGTTTCATGACGAAAACAGTCTCGGCGCCCTGTTGCGGGAAACTCTCCTGCCGTCGGCCCAATCAGCCAAATCCTTGTTCCGGAGGTAATGAGCGTGGATTTTCTCAAGAAACTTTTCCGGCATAATTGGAAATACAAACTCATATCGGTATTGCTGGCCGCCTGTTTTTGGATGTGGATTACGAATCAGTCCGCCCCGATCACGCTCTGGGGCGAGCAAAAAGTCACTCTGCCGCTGGCCTTGCGCGATCAGCCGGCCGGCCTGGTCGCCGTTTCCGCCGTCAACCCCGTTACCGTCCGCCTTGATGTTGACTCCGGCGCGGACGTTAATATCGGGGACGTTTACGCTTATGTGGATATGGGGGAGGCGACGGAGGGGGAAAACTCCTTCCCGGTGCAGGTTTACGCGCCGGCGGGCGTGCGGGTCAGCGACCTCAGCCCTCAGCATCTCATCATCAAACTGGACGCCGTGGCGGATAAAGTCGTGCCGGTCGTTGCGGATATTGCCGGGTCGCCGGCGAGATTTTTCACGGCGGGAGAGCCGATTCTGACCCCGGACGTCGTCAGCGTCCGCGGCCCCACATCTTTGCTGGCCGATCTGACGAGCGTTTCCGTCTCCGCCAATTTGAACGGGGCGCGCGAAAACGTTCGCTTTAACCGTCCCGTCCAGTTTCCTGTTTTGCTGGCGCTGCCGGGGACGAGTATCCGGGCCTACCCGGAAACCGTGGATATCCTCGTGCCCATATACCATGAAGAAGACGCGCTCCGCACCGTGCCGGTCACCGTGTCGCTGTCCGGCGCCCCTCAGGCTGGCCTGGTCGTGCGCTCGGTCAGCGCGGTTCCCTCCAGCGTCCAGCTTGTCGGCGCCCAGGAAGTCCTGGATATCATCGACGCGGTGCATCTGCGGGATTTGAGCGTCGAGGGCTGGAACCGCACGGGGACGATCGAGGTTACGGACGCCGAGCTGGATTTGCCGCCGGAAGCGCGGGCCGTGGTCTCCGCTAAAATCCGGGTGCTGGTGACTATCGGCGACGCGGCTGTGCGCCGGAATATGAACGTCCGGATAGATGTGCGCAATGTTCCCGCCGGTTTTACGGCGGAACCGATCGGCGAAATAGAGGTGGAACTCAGCGGCTATCCCGAATGGATCGATAACATAGGCCCTGAGGATCTGTCTTTCTGGGTTGACGCTTCGTTATACGAAGCGGGCAGCCATTATGTGACTCCCTCCCGCAATCTGCCTCAGGGCGTGGATATAACGCGGCTGCCGAGCGTAAATCTCGTGCTGCGGCCGATCACGCTCCCGCCGGAGGAGATAGCGGATGAACGGGAGACCGCCCCGCCGGACTCAGAGGCGGGGGAGGGGGGCGCGGACGCCGGTGACGGCGCCGGCGGCGCAGGCGGCGAAGCAAGCGCCTGATAAGAAGTAAACGGAGGAGATAAATTGGAGATTTTCGGAACTGACGGCGTCCGCGGTCTGGCGGGAGCGGAACTGACCCCGCTGCTGGCCTACCGGCTGGGGCGGGCCGGCGCTCATGTATTGCGGCGGAAAACCGCGGCGGGGGCGCCCGGCGCCGGCGTTAAACCGGTCGTCTATGTGGGGCGGGATACGCGCCTCTCCGGCCCCATGCTGGAAGCGGCGCTTTGCGCCGGAATTTGTTCCGCGGGCGTTGACGCGGTCTGCGCCGGGGTAGTCCCCACGCCGGGCGTCGCTTGCCTGGCCCGGCGGCGGGAAGCTTTGGCCGGCGTGGTCATATCCGCCTCGCATAATCCTTACCAGGACAACGGCATAAAATTCTTTGCCGCCGGCGGCTGCAAACTGCCGGATGAGTGGGAGGCGGAGATCGCGGCCGCTTTGCCGGAGACGGAGTCCCTGCCGGCGGCTGTGGGGCGGGACATCGGCCGCATAGAGACGGCGCCGGAATTGGTCGGCGTTTACCGGGATTTCCTCCTGGCGGACGCGCCCGATCTCACTGGATGGAAAATAGTGGTAGATTGCGCCAACGGCGCGGCCAGTCACATCGCGCCGCCGCTGCTTCAGACCTTGGGAGCGGAAGTAGAACCCATTTTTTGCCAGCCAAACGGCGTCAATATCAATGACGGCTGCGGCTCCACCTGCCCCCAGACGCTGGCGGCCGCGGTGCGCCGGCTGGGAGCGGACGCGGGCCTGGCTTTTGACGGGGACGCCGATCGCCTGATCGCGGTGGACGAGGAAGGCCGGATATTGGACGGGGATCATATCATGACTATATGCGCCCTGGCCCGGCAGCGGCCTTTGCCCGGCGACGCCGTGGTCGTGACCGTGATGAGCAATATCGGTCTCTACCGGGCTTTGCGGGCGGCGGGTCTTACCGTCCACTGGACCCAGGTCGGCGACCGCTGCGTGATGGAGCGCATCACGGCTACCGGGGCCGCGCTCGGCGGCGAGCAGTCCGGCCATATCATATTTCCGCGCCGGCATACGACCGGCGACGGCATTTTTACCGCTTTGGAACTCCTGCGGGTGATGCGGCGAACCCGCCGCCCGCTTTCCGTTCTCGGCGCCCAGATGGAACAGTTCCCTCAGATTTTGCTCAATACGCCGGCCGCGAACAAGGAGGCCGCCCTGAGCGCCCCGGAGGTGCTGGCCAGAATCCGCGCCGCCGAAGAACGCCTGGGCGAGGACGGCCGGGTGCTGGTTCGGCCTTCCGGCACGGAACCCCTGATTCGCGTCATGCTTGAAGGACGGGATGAAGGCGAACTGCGCCGTTTGGGCCAGTCCATCGTCGAGGCCGTCGCCGCCGTCGCCGGCCGGACGGCCTGAGAGGAGATAATTTTATGTGCGGAATAGTAGGTTACAGCGGCCGCCGCCCGGCGGCGCCTCTCCTGTTTGCCGGGCTGCAAAAGCTGGAGTACCGGGGGTATGATTCGGCGGGCATCGCTTTGCTCGCGCCGGACGGGATTCATCTGGAGAAAAACGCCGGCCGCGACGGCGTCATGGCCCTGGAAGTCCTGGGGGGCAAAATAGACCGCCTGCCGGCGGCGGCGATCGCCGGCATCGGCCATACCCGCTGGGCGACGCACGGCCGGCCAACGGATATCAACGCTCATCCGCATTTGGACGCCTCCGGCGAGTTTGCCGTCGTCCATAACGGCATCATCGAAAATTACCTGCCCCTGCGCGAGCGTTTGCGGGCGGCGGGATATGTTTTCCGCTCGGAAACGGATTCGGAAGTGGCCGCGCATTTGCTGGCCAGCCATTACAGCGGCGATCTGGCGGCGGCGCTGCGCGGGGTGCTGGCGGAGATCGAAGGCTCCTTCGCTCTGGTCGTCATGAGCGCCCGTCATCCCGGCCAACTGGCGGCCGCCCGCCGGAACGCGCCCCTGATCGTCGGCGCCGGCGCGGAAGGCGAGTTTTTTATCGCCAGCGACATTCCGGCCGTGCTGAAAGAAACGCGGGACATCTATGTGCTCGAAGACGGGGAAATGGTGGTTGTGGCGGACGGAAGCGTCAGTTTCACCGACTTTGCCGGCAATCCGCGCCTGAAAACGATCACCAAAGTGACCTGGGACGCCGTGGCCGCGGAAAAAGCGGGCTATGAGCATTTTATGCTGAAAGAGATCGACGAACAGCCGCAGGCGCTGCGGGACACTTTGTCCGGGCGCGCGGCCAAAGCGGGAACGATAGATTTGGGAATCGGGGCGGATTTTTTTGCCGGCGTCAGCCGCGTCGCCTTCGTGGGCTGCGGCACGGCCTATCACGCCGGTCTGGTCGGGCGCGAGCTGCTGGAACGCTGGGCGCGTCTGCCGGCGGAAACAGCCGTCGCTTCTGAATTCCGCTACCGTCAGCCTTTGCTGGACGAACATACGTTGGTGGTCGCCGTCAGCCAGTCGGGCGAGACGGCCGATACGCTGGCGGCGCTGCGGGAAGCGAAAAAAGAAGGCGCGCGGGTGCTGGCGGTGACCAATGTGGTGGGCAGCACCGCGGCGCGGGAAGCGGACGAAACGCTTTTTACCTGGGCCGGGCCGGAAATCGCGGTGGCTTCGACCAAAGCGTATACGACCCAGCTGGAAATCATGGCGCTTCTGGCTATGTTTCTGGCAAAGGAGCGGGGACAGCTGCCCGCGGAGCGGGTCGCGGCTTTGCTGGAGGAAATGCGAACCTTGCCCGCCAAAATCGAGGATATACTCGCCCGGCGGGAACGTCTGCGCGAATTGGCCCTTCCGCTCAGCCGGACAGCCGACGCTTTTTTCATCGGCCGCGGTCTCGACTGGGCCGTGGCGCTGGAAGGGGCGCTGAAACTGAAGGAAATATCGTATATCCACGCCGAGGCCTACGCCGCCGGCGAGCTGAAACACGGGGCTTTGGCGCTCGTGACGGAGGAAACGCCGGTGATAGTCCTGGCCACGCAGCAGGCCCTTTACGAAAAAACCCTCTCCAATGTCGAGGAAGTGAAGGCGCGCAACGGGCGGGTGCTGGCCGTCGTTCGCCCCGACAACAAGGAGCTGGCGGCGGCGGCGGACGATACCTTCTTGCTGCCGCAGATCTCGGACGAGCTGGCCCCCATTGCCGCGATCGTCCCCTTGCAGCTAATCGCGTATTACACGGCGGTGCGGCGGGGAAATCACGTGGACAAGCCGCGCAACTTAGCGAAAACGGTCACGACTGAATGAAAAAATAACGCCTGGGCGCCGCGCCTTGATACCGCGGCGCTTTACAATTGCCGTTGCGGCGTGTAAAATAAGGCCAGGCAAAGAAAGGAGGAGGAGATCATGCCGCGATTCAGCGCCAATCTGGGATTTCTTTTTACGGAGGCGCCGTTCCTTGACCGGTTTCAGGCGGCGGCGGCCGCAGGATTCCGTTATGTGGAGTTTAAATCTCCTTATGATTACGATTTGCGGGAGATCAGGCAGCGGCTGGACGCTTGCGGCCTGGAAGCCGTGCTGATCAACATGCCTGACGGCGATTGGGACGCAGGCGACAGGGGACTGGCCGCCGATCCGGCCAGACGGGACGAGTTTCGTCTCGGCGTGAGCCGGGCGCTGGAAGCGGCGGCGGCGCTGAATGTTCAGCGCGTGAACTGCCTGACCGGGAACGCGCCGGCCGGGGCGGAAAAAGCCCGGATTGAGGACAATCTGGCGGAAAACCTCAGCTACGCCGCCGGGGAAATGGCTAAAGACAAGCGCCTGCTGATGGTGGAGCCGCTGAACGGCAAGGACAATCCGGCGTTTTACCTGAACGACGCGACTAAGGCGGCGGATTTTCTGAGACGCCTGGGTTGCGGCAATGTTTATCTGCAATACGATGTTTACCACGAAGCGCAAATGGAGCGGGATTTGCTGGGTGAACTCCGGGCCTGCGCCCCGCTGCTTGGTCATGTGCAAATAGCCGACTGGCCGGGGCGACACGAGCCGGGGACAGGGTCGGTGGATTTCCGCGCCTGGTTTGCGGCGCTGGCGGAACTGGGCTATGACGGTTTTGTCGGGATGGAATATATTCCGGCCGCCGGTACGACGGCTTCTTTGCGCTGGCTGACCGATTTTGGCTTTGACTTGCGGTCGCCGGCCGGCGCTGCGCCGCTCACGCCCTGAACAGTTTTTGCCGGTAATAGTCCGAGCGGCCGCTCAGCCCGCGGTTCAGGGTTTCCAGCCCGTAGGTTTCGAGCAAGGTGGGAGCGCCGCAGAACAGATTGACGCCCAGCCCGAAGCGCTCGCCGGCGATTTTGACGCCCATGGCCGCCAGAGTTGTAGGCAGCAGATCAAAAACGGTAAACCGCCTGTTTTTGTGGTTGCTGGCCGCGGGAACCGCACCCAGGAATACGTTATACACAGTTCTTTGGTAATTTTTGTCAATAAGCTTGACCAGGCTGGGTTCCATGCTCAGGTGGTCGCCGGCGACGACGATTGTCGTGTCGGCCGCGAAATCCCGCGCCAGCACCCAGCGGATAAAATCAGCGATCTGCCTGTCGGCGCAAGCCAGGGCGTTCAGGTAACGGTGGGGCCAGAGGTCGGGGCAGAGCGGGCAGCGGTAGCCGCCGGGCGTATGCGTATCGACTGTCAGCATGGTCAGGTGAAAAGGCTCTTTCGCCGCCGCCAGGCGCAGCAATTCTTCTTTGGCGTAGGCGTAAAGCTTTTCGTCCTCGAAACCCCAGCGCACCCGGTAATTGGGGGGGATAAGCCCGGCGGCCGCCGCCGCCCGCGAGTCGAACAGGCGGAAGTTGCCGTGCTGGCTGTAGAAATTGCTCCGGCCGCTGTAAGCGGCGTCGGAGCCGAGCAGCAAAGTCTGGTTATAGCCGGCGGCGGCGAGAACGTCGCCCAGAGCCACGGCGCCCGGCAAAAACGGCGAACCGGCGCCATGCACTTTTTCCCCGAAAGGGACTTTCAGCGGCAGGGCGGCGTGTTGGGCGCACATTCCGGCCACGGTCCAGCCGGTTTGCCGGACGGCGGCGGCGCCGCCGAGGCCGCCCGTATGGGAGAAATTAACGCCGCGGGCGGCCAGCGCCGTGAGTTCGGGGATGACGTTCCCAGGCAGGGCTCCGCCTTCCGCCTGGCCGGCGAAAGAGGATTCCATCGACTCCAGGAAAATATACAGCAAGTTGCGGCGGCGGGAGGGGAATACCAGCTCGCCGGGGGACGGAAGGCGGTAATGACCGGCGATAAAGCTGTTTTCGGCGGTTGCGGCGCGGCTGTAGGCGATGAAGCCGAAGCGGCGCAGAAAAAACGCCGCCGCCGCGCCCGCCGGTACGAGCGGCAACGCCAGAATTATCGCGGGTAAACCGGACGGATGATGGCGTTGCCAGGCGACCGCCGCCGCGATAGCCGCCGCGGCGGCGACGGCCAGCGCGGGCAGCAGGCAACGGGCGACGAAGGAGCGCACCAGCGCGGGATCGGCCCCTTTGGCGGGAACGCGCGCCTGAAACAGGATTTGGTCGGCGTCCACTTGGCCGAAAGTCGCCGGCAGCCAGAAAGAGGCGCAAAAAATCAGCGCTGCCGCCAGAGCGGCGGTTGCGGCGTAAAAGATGAACAGCAATGAAATCTCTCCTGTCTGCTCTGACTTTAATACATTATAACAAAAAAAAGGGAAAAAGTAAACAGAGAAACAGCCTGGGGCCGGAGAACGGCGGGGCAGAGGCGCAGGCGGCGCAGGAAGGAGGTTGAAGGGACACGGCGAGGATGCGCGTCATTTTAACGGGCGGCGGCACGGGAGGACATATTTATCCGGCGCTGGCCATTGCGGCCGGATTAGCCGGCCGGGGGGCGGAAATCCTCTATGTCGGCACGCGGGAAGGCATGGAGGCCGGGATTGTGCCGGCGGCCGGCTGGGAATTCCGCGGGATTTCCGGGCGCAGCCTGCCCCGCCGCCTGAGTCCGGCTTTGCTGCGGGCGGTGGGCGCGTCCTGCAAGGCGCTGGGGGAATCCAAGCGGATTTTCCGGGAGTTCGCGCCCGACCTGGTGGTCGGGACGGGCGGCTATGTTTCCGGGCCGGTCGTTCTCAGCGCCGCTTTTTTCGGGATTCCGACGGCCATCCACGAACAAAACGCCTTGCCCGGACTGACCAACCGGGTTTTGGGCCGCGTGGCGCGGGCCGTCATGCTGACTTTTGCCGCCAGCGCCGCCTATTACCGGCGGCGGAACGTTCATGTGACGGGACTGCCGGTGCGCCCGGAAATCGGGCTTCCGACCAGAGCCGCCGGCCGGGCGGCGCTCGGTCTCGACCCCGCCCGGCCGGTTTTGCTGGTTACGGGCGGCAGCCGCGGCGCCCTCAGTTTGAATAAGGCTTTGCTCGGCCTGCTGCCCCGTCTGGCCGAAAGGCCGCGTTGGCAGCTGATTTGGGCGACGGGACGGAGCTTGCATGAGCAGATTATGGCGGCGATAGACGCGGCCGGGATAGACGCGGCCCGGCCGGGCTGGCGCCTGACGCCTTATCTGGATGAAATGCCGGCGGCTCTGGCCGCCGCCGACCTCTGCCTGACAAGAGCGGGGGCGGCGACGCTGGCGGAGCTGGCGGCGACCGGGCGCCCGGCTGTCCTCGTGCCTTATCCGCGCGCGGCGGGGCGGCATCAGGATTATAACGCCGGGGCTTTCGCGGCCGGGGGAGGGGCGCTCGTCATTCCCGACTGCGAGCTGACGGCGGACAGGCTGTGGGAAAGCCTGGAACCTTTGCTGGCCGACCCGGCGCGGCTGGCGGCGATGGGGGAGAAGGCGCGGGAGATTTTTCCGCCGGGAGCGTTAGAACGCATTGTGGAAATTTTAGGAAAAACAGCCTGGACTTAAAGAAGCGCAGACTGAACTTAGGAAAAACAGCTTGGACTTAAAGAAAAAACAGCCTGGATTTAAGGAAATTATGAGGGGGATTACCACGATTTATGGAGGGTATGACGATTAGAGGCCGCCTGGAGCGGGGCGTGCCCATGAGCAAACTGACGACCTGGCGGGTAGGGGGGCCGGCTTCCTTTGTCGTTTGGCCGGCGGACGCGGAAGAATTAATCTCTGTTTTGCGCCGCTGCCGGGAGCGCGGTCTGCGGACGCTCGTCCTCGGCCTGGGTTCCAATGTGCTGGCCCCGGACGAGGGATGGGAAGGCGTCGTTGTGATCACAACTTTGCTGCGGCAGGCCGAATGGCGGGACAATGTCGTCCGGGCCGGCGCCGGCTGCTCTTTGGCCGCCCTGGCCGGGGAAGCGGCCCGCCGTTCTTTGAGCGGCCTGGAATTCGCCTGCGGGATTCCGGGGACGCTGGGGGGCGCCGTGGTCATGAACGCGGGGGCTTATGGGAGCGATATGAGCGGCCTGGTGGCGCGGGCGCAAATCTGGACGCCGGAATCCGGCTGCCAGGAGCGGAGCGGATCGGAACTGGGTTTTTCCTACCGGCGCAGCACTTTGCAAACCTGCGGCCGCCTGGTGACGGAAGTCACGCTGTCCTTGCGGCCGGGCGAACCGGCGGCGGTCAGACGCGTCATGGATGATTACCGGGAACGGCGGCGCCAGACCCAGCCCCGCGCCGTGCCGAGCGCCGGCAGCGTGTTCCGCAACCCGCCGGGAGATTACGCCGGCCGCCTGATTGAGCAAGCCGGCTGGAAGAAGCGGCGGATCGGGGGGGCGGAGGTGTCCGCCAGCAACGCGAATTTCATCGTCAACCGGGGCGAAGCGACGGCCGCCGATATCACGGCCCTGATCGCCGCCGTGCGCGCCGATGTTGAGCGCCGTTTCCGCGTCCGCCTGGAAACGGAAATCAAGATTTTATGAAGAAAAAAATTTCGCCGCTGACAAAGGCGATGCTGTTTTGTTTGCTGATGCTCTGTTTTTTTCTCTTTCTCCGCTCCCAGTTTTTCGCCATAACCGCCATCCGCACCGAAGGGCTGGCCCAACTGCAGGAAAGCGACGTTCTGCGCCTGGCGGGCGTCAAGGCGGGAGATAATCTTTTTCTGGCGGAGACGGAGGCGCTGACGAGCAAACTGAAACTGAACCCGATGGTAGCCGACGCGCGGGTGGAAAAAAATTTTCCGGGCGGTCTCGTCATCAGCGTGACGGAACGGACGCCGGCGGCCCTGATTTTGAAGGCGGACGGGAGCGGCGCGATTGAGATAGACAAACAGGGCTTTGTCCTGCGCATTTATGAGTCCTGGCCGCGCGTCAGTTTGCCGGTCGTCACCGGGCTGGAGACGGAGGAAACGGCGGAGCCGGGCAAACAGATAAACTCATCCCGTTTGACCAGCGTCCTCAACATGATCCGGCAAATACCGCCGGAGATCGCCCCCCAGATCGGGGAAATCAATATTAACAGCGCCAGTCAGATCGTGTTTTTTCTGACTTCCGGCATAGAAGTCCGTCTCGGCAAGTCCGATATGTACGAGGCAAAATTCGCCTTGCTGCTGGAACTCATCATGGGCGGCGGGTTTGACCCGGTTTCCTCCGGCGTTAAGTATATCGACCTGACTTCCAGCAAGCCGGTGCTGGGCGGGCCGGAAAACTGAAGGACTACATGACTTATTACATGACGACGCGGTTTTTGCCGGCCCGTTTGCCGTCATACAGGCGGGCGTCGCAGCTCTCAACGCTTTCCGCCACGGCGGCGTAGTTCAGCGCGGCCAGGCCGACGGTGATTGTGACGCGCAGATCCCCCTGCCGGGTGGCGATGACGGCGTTGCTGAGACGGTCGCGCAAACCGTCCATGACATCGTTTGCCTGCGTGAGTTCCACGTCCTCCAGGATGATGAGAAATTCCTCCCCGCCCCAGCGGAAGATCACGTCGGTTTTACGCAGGCTCATGCGGAGAAAACCGGCCAGGAAGACGAGTACGTCGTCGCCGCAGCCGTGGCCGTAAGTGTCGTTTATGGCTTTAAAATCGTCAATGTCGATCATCGCCACGCAACAGCGCGGCTGTTCGTTTTTTACGGCGGCTTTTTCAAAAAACATCTCGGCGTAGCGGCGGTTGTAAAGGCCGGTCAGCGGGTCGGTGTACGCCTGGCTGGACAATTCCCGGACGTAGGCGTCGTTGACGTTTTCCACGATTTTTTCCGTCACGGCGCGGATATAGAGTTCGATGACGACCCCGACCAGCAGCAGGAAAATATTGGAAACCATGAGCAGATGGGTGGCGGCGGCGCTAAAAGTGATGATCGGCGGTACATAATAAGTGACCGCCACGCAGACGAAGCCGGACAGAAGCCCGGCCGCGAGCAGTTTGGTGCGCAGTTGGGGCGAGCCGTAGGGGACGATCTGCTGCATGATGATTATGAGGACGAAATAGGTGAGACCGTAAGTGGCGAGACCGGTGAGCAGGCAAAAAGCCGCGCCGTACAGCGTGACTTCCGTCGTCTCCAGAACGCAGATCAGAGTGAAACGGTTTTTGCGCAGTAATAAAAACATCGCCAGGTAAAACAGGAGAGAAAATATATTGTATACTGTAAAAACCAGAGATTCAGCCCATATAAAAAAAATCAGCATGTACAAATGTGTAGCCGCGCAGATGACAGTTGCTGTTATTATTTGCAGATACAGACACATTTGGTTGTTATCGGCAAATGTTTTGCGCATGAGATTGGAAACAATTAAATTTTGTATATACTTTCCCATGCGAACGCCTTTCGATTCAAATATCTTTTATATTATAACAAATTTGGTTTTGCGGCGCAACATACCCCGCTTTATTATGTGGAACGCTTTTTTTTTTCAGCGGACAATGATATAATGAAAGCAGTATTTTATTATTTTAATTATGGGAGGAGGTGGAAAAATGGTCGGTAAGATTTTCCGGGCGCTGATCGCCCTGGTCGCCGGCGCCGGAGGCGCGGTGCTGGTATATAAGGTTTCACAGGTGGAATCTTATGCTTTTCACGGTTATCTGGACTCTCCCCTGCAATTATTGGCGGCATATGCTGTCTTCACTGTTTTATTCGCATTTATAGGATTTATTATAGCGCCTCTTATTATTCGCCTTTTTGTCAAAGTGGCCAAAACGATTGAATCTCTGCTTACAAACATGCCGGCCTCGGATTTGCTGGGGGCTTGCGTGGGCGTTATTGTGGGCTTGTTTATCGCCACGATGTTTCAGCGTTCGTTTTCATCCGTGCCTTATTTCGGCGCGATACTCAGCGTGATTGTCAGCTTGCTTTTGGGTTACGTCGGCATGATGGTCGGCGTCAAGCGCAAAGGCGACATTTGGAATCTCGTCACGATCATTCCCCGCGTCAAGGCGGAAAAAACGGAAAAACAGAAAGAGGCGAAAAAGGCGGCGGAGACGCCGGTCAGCAAGGGAAGCGCTTATTATAAGGTGCTGGATACGAGCGTGATCATTGACGGCCGCATCGCTGATATTGTCAAAACGGGTTTTATGGACGGCATTTTGCTGGTGCCTTCCTTTGTGCTGGACGAATTGCGGCATGTGGCTGATTCTTCCGATTTGCTTAAACGCAATCGCGGCAGGCGCGGGCTGGACATTTTGAATGAAATTTCTCACGCGGAGGGTATTCCGGTGGAAATATCCGAAAAAGATTTTGACGATGTGACGGAAGTAGACAGCAAACTGGTGCGCCTGGCGCAATCCCTCAACTGCCCGATTTTGACCAACGACTATAATTTGAACAAAGTGGCGGAATTGCAGGGCGTTAAGGTGCTGAACATCAACGAGCTGGCCAACTCGCTCAAGCCGGTGGTGCTGCCGGGGGAAGAAATGTACGTGCAGATAATGAGAGAAGGCAAGGAGGCAAGCCAGGGCGTCGCTTACCTGGACGACGGAACCATGATTGTAGTGGACGGCGGCCGCCGGTATATAGGGCAGCAGATTCCGGTGCTGGTGACGACGGTGCTTCAGACCGCGGCGGGAAGAATGATTTTTGCCAGGCCCAAACGGGAGATAGAGCAGGAAGCGCTGGCGCATGGATATTGACGCGGCGGCCACCGCCGCGATCATACCGGCGGCGGGCCGGGGCCTGCGTCTAAGCAGACCGGTCAATAAGCTGTTTCTGCCCTTGGGGGGCGTTCCGGTCATAGTCCGCGTTTTGCGCGTATTCGAATCCTGCGGTCTGGTCGGCGCGGTGCTGGTGGCGGCGGCGGCCGCGGACGCGGCGGAACTGCGGCGGCTGATAAAAACTTATGATTTGCGCAAGCCGGAGCTGGTTCCCGGCGGGGCGGAACGGCAGTTTTCGGTGGGCAACGCCCTGCGGGCGCTGGATCCGTCCGTCCGGCGGGTAGTCGTACACGACGGAGCGCGGCCGCTGCTGACTGAGCCAAACCTGGCGGCTTTTCTGCGGGCGAGCCGGGGAATGGCGGCGGCCGTCGCGGCTCTGCCGGTGAGCGACACTATCAAAGAAACGGACGGACAGGGCCGGGTGAAACGGACTTTGCCCCGCCGCGACCTTTGCGCCGTGCAAACGCCGCAGGTTTTTGCCCGCGATTTGCTGACGGCGGCGCATGAGGCCGCGGCCGCCGCCGGGGACGGGGTCGGGACAGACGACGCCGCGCTGGTGGAGCGTTGGGGCGGCAGCGTGTGTTTGCTGCCCGGCTGGGAAGAAAACATCAAGATCACGACGGAAATAGATTTGCTGCTGGCGGAGACTATACTGCGGGCGCGGGAGGAAAATTCGGCGTGAGAGTGGGTTTGGGTTTTGATATTCACCGGCTGACGCCGGGCCGGGCTTTGGTGCTGGGAGGGGTGAAAATCCCCTTTTCCCGCGGCCTGCTGGGACATTCCGACGCCGATGTGCTGACGCATAGCGTCATGGACGCGGTGCTGGGCGCATGCGCTCTCGGAGACATCGGCCGGCATTTTCCGGACACGGATCCCGCTTATAAAGACATCTCCAGCATCCGCCTGCTGAACCGGACGCGGCAGATAGCGGCGGCGGCCGGTTTCGCGGTCAGCAGTCTGGACGCCGTGATCATGGCGGAAGAGCCGAAACTGAATCCGTATTTTGAGGCGATGCGGGCGGAGATCGCCGGCGCTTTGGGCATCGCGGCGGAGAGAGTATCTTTGAAAGCCACGACGGCGGAGGGGCTTGGTTTTGTCGGGCGGGGGGAAGGCATGGCCGCGCAGGCGGTCGCCTTGGTGGAGGAAATAAATGGAACAGCCGGCCTGTAAAAATTTGCGCATACTTTACGGGCGGGCCGGCAGCGGAAAAACCCGGCTCTGTCTCACGGAAATAAGCGAGCTGGTGCGGGAAGATCCGGACGGAGCGCCCATTTTATTGCTGGCGCCCGAACAGGCGACTTTGCAGATGGAAAAAGAGCTGGCGGACAGTCTCGGCGGATTGTGGCGCGTCCAGGCGCTCAGTTTTCAGCGGCTGGCCCGGCGGGTGCTGGCCGAAGTCGGCGGCGACCAAAAAATCCGTTTGAGTGAAAGCGGCAGTCACATGCTGGTGACCAAAATAATGCTGGAACACCGGGAGGAACTGCGCCGCCTGGCGCCGCTCGCGGCCAGCGCCGGCATGGCGGCCAAAATAGCCCGCGGCGTCACCGAACTGAAATCGGAGGGGATCGCGCCCGCCGATCTGCGCGATCTCCCGTGGCTGCCCGCGCGGGAAACGCGGGAAAAAATGGCTGATTTGACTTTGATTTACGAGCGTTACGACGAAGCTTTAAGCCGCGCGGCGGGCGATATGGCCGATCTGATGACCGAGGCGGCGGCGGGCCTGGCGGAATGTGAATTTTTGCGGGCGGCGGCCGTCTGGGTGGACGGCTTCGCCGGGTTTTCCTGGCAGGAAAGACTTTTGCTCCGGGCTTTGGCGGCAGTGGCCGCGCAGATGACGGTGACCTTATCTTTTGATCCGGCGGCGGGAGCGGAAATAGATATTTTTGCCAAATCACGCCGCACTTACGACCAACTCGCGGCGCTGGCGACGGAGACCGGCCTTGCCCTGCGCGCCGTGCCACTGACGGCGGCGGCGAGGACGGACGCGCTCAGTCATTTGGAACATAATCTTTTCCGCTATCCGACCCGGCCTTTTCCCGCCCCCTTGCCGCCGGCGGCCGTTAATACGCGCTGCGCGGCTGATCCCCGCCGGGAAGTTGAATATACGGCGGCAACCGTACTCGCCCTGGCGGGGGAAAACATCGCCTGGGAACGGATCGCAGTAGCGACACGGGATTTAGCCGTTTACGCGCCCTTGCTGGAGCAGGAGTTCGCTCGCTACGGCATCCCCTATTTCACCGACCACAAACGCGGCGTGACCGGCCACCCGCTGGCGGCGCTCATTTTGGCCCTGTTGGAGCTGGCCCGCGCTCCCTGGCGGGAGGAAGCGCTGTTTGCCGCAATCAAGACCGGGTTTTTTCCGCTGGCCCTCGACGACGCCGACCGGTTGGAAAATTATTGCCTGGCGCAGGGAATCGAGCCATGGCAATGGGATTTAGGGCGGCAATTCCGCTGGCCGGATTCTCTCGCTCCGGCGGCGGCGGCGGTTCAGGCGGCGCTGACTCCTTTTTTCACTCTCGTCCGGGCGGCGGAGCGGGAGCCGGAGCATTATAACGTAGCCGCTCTCTCCCTGGCCCTGTATGACTGTCTGGAGCGCCTCGAGGCGGCGCGGACGCTGGCGGTCTGGACTGAGGAAGGGGCCGGCGAAGCGGGCGATGTTTACGCTCAGACCCACGCCCAGATCTGGAGGGAATTGACCCGGCTTTTGGACGAACTGACGGGCATTTTGGGCGAGGAAGCCGTGCCGCTGACGGAATACGCCGCCATGCTCCAATCCGGGGTGGCCGCGGTCAGCATCGGCGTTGTGCCGCCCCGGCGCCGGGAAGTGCAGATCGCCAGCCTGGAACGGTCGCGTTTGCCGGAAGTCGACGTCCTTTTTTTGCTGGGAGCGACTGAGGACGCCCTGCCGCCGCGACAGGCGGACGACGGTTTTCTGGACGAGCGGGATCGGCTGATTTTGAGTCAGGCCGGCGTCACTTTGCTGCCACGGGGCCGGGACGGGTATCTGGATGAAATGTTTTTCATCTACAACGCCCTGAGCAAGGCCCGCTCCCGCCTCTATATCACCAGACCCCTTGGCGATGGGACGGGCGGGGAAAAAACGCCTTCTTTCCTCCAGGCCCGTTTGAAACAGCTTTTTCCGGGTTTGCGGGAAAGTTTTGCCGGCCGGGCCAGACGGGCGCCGACAGTTCGGGCCTGGAATATGCCGGAGCCGGCCCGTCTGGGCGCGGGCGTCCGGCGGGCGCTGTGCGGGGATTGGCTGCGGGCAAGCGTCACGGAACTGGAACGCTACGCCGCCTGCCCGTTTGAGCATTTTGCCCGCGACTGGCTCAAACTGAAGGAGCGGCCGCGGGCGGAAGCGGACGCTCCGGCGGCCGGGCAGCTTTACCATCAGGCGCTTTGTGAGTTTGGCCGCGCTTTGAGTGAAAAATCCGGCCGGGAGACGGCCATTGACGCGGCCTGGTGTACGGAGCGCATGGACGCCCTTTTCAGCCAAGTGGCGGCGCAGGCGAATTATCAGGCGTTCCGGCGCAACAGTCGTAATCAGGGGCGGGCGGAGCGAATCCGGCGGGTTTTGCTCTATGTGGCCGCCCTGCTGGGCGAGCATTTCCGCGCCGGTTCCTTTGCGCCCTGGGCGCTCGAAAAAAGTTTCCGGGCGGACGCGGCCTGGCCTCCCTTGACGGCGGCGCAATCCGGCGAACCCGCTCCCAGCCCTTTAGACGTCAGCGGCCAAATAGACCGCATCGACCTGGCTTCTATCGGCGGGCATGATTATCTGCGCGTTATTGACTATAAATCGAGCCAAACCGAGTTTTCCCTGGAACAATTTCACTACGGTCTCAGCTTGCAGCTGCCTTTGTATATGGAAGCGGCTCTGCGTTTCGCGGCGGACGGCAAGGCGCGGCCAGCTGGATTCCTTTATTTTCCAGTGCGCGAACCGGACGTATCCTCGGAAGAAGGGCCGCTGGCGGCGGCGGAGACGGCCAAACGCAAAAAACGCGGCGCAGCCCCCCAAGGGGCGCTGCTGGCGGACAAAACGGTTTTGGCGGCTATGGACAGAAATATCGCCGGAGGCTATTCGGAACTCCTGAATATCAGTTTGAGCGGGGGGGAAGACAAATTCCGCGGCGCCGGTCTGCTGACCGCCGGGCAAATGGACGCTCTGCGCCGGCATCTGCGCCGTCTGCTCGCCGCCGGCTCAGAGAATATGCTGGCAGGCGACGTGCGGATTAACCCGTACAAATTAAGGGAGCAAACCGCCTGCCTCTGGTGCCGTTATGGCGATATCTGCCGCTTTGACTCTTTCTTGCCCGAATACAGCTACAATTGGCTGCCCAAATTAAAGCCCGGCGATATATGGCGGCTCTGGAGCGAAGAAAGCGACGCGAGCGGCGAGACTGGCCAAAATGGTCAAAAGGGCTAAGATGGCCAAAATGGCTAAAGGGCTAAAATGGCGCATAATTTTGAACCGCGTTTTCTTTAACGCGGTTCAAAATTGTGTGATTATGAGAGTTTTTCTGGCGGGAAGACCTAAGCCGCTGTGAACTGATCCTTGCCGACGCCGCAGGTTGGGCAGGCCCAATCGTCGGGAATATCCTCAAATTTTGTGCCGGGAGCGACGCCGCCCTCCGGGTCGCCAACGGCGGGATCGTATTCATAACCACAGACTTCACACACAAACACGCTATTTTCCTCCTTCCTCAATCCAGGTCGGCTCGTCCGAGCCGTCCGACAGGGCTTCGTCCATTAGTTTTATCATTTCGAGGACACTGCGGAAACGCTGATTTTTCTTGGCCTCAATCCAGTTGATTGAGCCTTGCCAGGTGGCGTTTTGCTGAAATTGCACCTGAATGACAAAAGTCACGGCGCCTTTATCCTGTTCCACGCTCATTCCCCTCGCTATTTTATTTCATTGGCTTAAAGTTATCAAGTCACAATACTATTGTATCACAAAAAAGTCTCACGAAAGTCGCAAAACAGAAAAAAACGAACTTTTTAGCTCGCTTTTGCAAAATTTTTCCCCCCGAGTTTGACGGCATAAAAGCGCTGCACCCGTTGCAATCACAACAGGTAAATTTGTATCCTGAAGCAGGGATTTCCTCTTTGATGTCAAAACAACAAAACAACAAAAACTTATATGTTGTTCTGGGGAATGGACTACGTACACTAAAATAGGTTCGAATTTTAAGCCATGGAGTTGTCTCGATTTTTTGAGACAACTCCATGGGTCACTTTTTTAAAACCTGTAATGCAGAATATTGTGAAAAATTGTATTTATATCTTGTTCTGTCTCTCGCTTATGTTGTCCGGCGCCGGTTGCGCCGTTCCGCAGGACAGTCCGGCAAATGAGCGCATAATTCAGATTGCCTGCGGTGAAGAC
>JAIRRL010000150.1 GCA_031255985.1 Gracilibacteraceae bacterium | reverse complement strand
GGCCTGGTCGGCTTATCGGATCGAGCAGCATACCGCGGCGGCGCTGATGCTCATCTTAGCGGGAGCGGCGCTCGGATTTCTGTTTTATAATTTTCATCCGGCCAGCGTTTTCATGGGCGACAGCGGGGCGATGTTTCTGGGGTATATCCTCGGCGGCGTATCTTTGATGGGAACGCTGAAAACCACCACCGTGATCAGCCTGTTTTTCCCGCTTCTCGTGCTGGGCGTGCCGCTGATCGATATATCCTTCGCCGTGCTGCGCCGGGCGCTGACCGGAAAACCGATAGCGAGAGCGGATAAAGGGCATTTGCACCACCGGCTGCTGGACGTCGGCTGTTCGCAGCGGCAGGCGGTCGTCGTCCTCTACGCTCTGAGTTTCTTTTTCTGCGCGGCGGCGGTGCTGCTGGCCTATCAATGCTGGCTGCCGGCGGCGATGCTCGTTTTGCTGAACCTGATCGTGATAACGGCGATTATATTTCGCCGCTTCCGCGTCGTGTTTCACAGAAAATAACTGAGGTGACGCTCCTTGGGCCGCGGGATTAAACCGGATTTTCAATTTCGGGCCGTGACGGATTTCGATTCCGTCTGGCTGCGAAACAATGGATTCAAGGGCGTGTTGCTGGATATGGACAACACCTTGACGCCTTGGAAAACGCCGGCGCCGTCGGCGGCGGTGCTGGCCTGGCGAAAAGAACTGCGCGCGGGCGGCGTCAAAGCTTGTATAGTTTCCAATAGCCGCCAGCCGGTCAAAGTGGCGAGAGTCGCCGCCGAATTGGAAATGCCCTATATTCACCGGGCGGGCAAACCGCGCCGGCGGGGATTCGACGCCGGGCAGGAAGCCCTGGAACTGCCGCGGGAGGAAATACTGGTGGTTGGCGATCAGATTTTTACCGACGTCGCCGGCGGCAATTTAGCCCGGATGCGCACTTGCCTTATTTGTCCCATATCGCGGCAGGAATTCCTGGGCACTAAATTTTTGCGCCTGTTGGAACGCCTGGCCGGACGAGCCGTCCGTTTTCAGGCCGACTGAAGCAGGACACAGTGATGAAAATTATGAAAAAGTTTATTTACCAAATATTGGCATTAACGCTTCTCTGCCTGGCCGGCTGCGGCGGCGGCGGCGCGGAATCTCCCGCTTTGGCGCAAAATGTCGTGATCAGCGCCGTGACGGAGGAAACCGTGGCGGAGGAACTTGTGTGGAGCGGCAATATCACGCCGGCGGAGACGACGCGCCTGTCATTCAAGGTAGCGGGGGTTATTGAGGATATCTATGTTCACGCCGGCGAGGCGATATCCGCGGGTCAGACGCTGGCGCGCCTGGAAGCCGGCGATTATGAAATCCAGGTTCGCGCCGCCGCGGCCGCCTGGCAGGCGGCCCTCGCCCAGACGGAGAATATTTTACCGGCTCAGGTTAGTCAGGCCAAGGCTCAGCTGGATCTGACGCTGGCGAATTACGCGCGGACGCGGGAATTATATGAAGCGGGCGCGGCGTCGGCGGTCAATCTGGAGGAAATAACAGCCAAAAAAACGGCTGACGAGGCGGTTTACACGCAGGCGACCGAGGCGCTGGCCGTCGGGCGCGCTGAAACGGAACGGGCGCGCGCCGCTTATGATCTGGCTCTGTCCCAGTTGGCGGACGTAGAAATCAAGAGTCCGTGGGACGGCGTGACTCTGCGGGTGCTGGCCGCGGCGGGAGAAAGCGCGGCAGCCGGCTATCCGGCGCTGGCGGTGGGGCGAACCGGGGAGATGTGGGCGGAAATCGGTTTGACCGACGCGGAAGCCGCCCGGCTGACGCCCGGCTTGGCGGCGGAGGTTTATGTTTACGGGCTGGAGGAGACCCGGCGGGGCAGTCTGGATGAAATAGGCGCGCTGGCTGACAGCGCGACGCGCGCCTTCACGGGCCGCGTGCGTTTAGACAACGCGGACGGGCGGCTGCGAGCGGGCATGATCGCTCAGGTCACTATAGAGATGCAGGGCGAAAAACGTCTGCTTGCGCCAGCGGCGGCGGTACTCCATCTGGCGGAAGGAGATGTTGTGTATATTTACGACGCGAACTCCGGGGTTGCGCGGCGCCGCCCGGTGGAAACCGGTGAGATCAGGGGCGGACGGGTGGAAGCGCTGGCCGGTTTGTCGCCGGGCGAGCAAGTGATAGTGGAAGGTCAGTTCAAATTAAGGGACGGAGACCCGGTGTCGCCGCAATGATAGACTGGTGCGTGCGGCATAAAAGCATGGTAGCTTTGATCTCGGCTATGATGCTGTTGGGCGGCGCTATTTCTTTTTTATTGCTCAACCGTCAGGAAAACCCGGCCTTGACGGCGCCGGCCGCCCTGATAACCTGTGTTTATCCGGGCGCGACGCCGGCAGACGTGGAAAAATCTGTTGTTCGGCCGCTGGAAAAAGAACTGGCGGCGATTCATGGGCTGAAATACACGCAGAGCATAGCTATGCCCAATGTATGCCTGATAACCGTGCATATGGAGGATATGAGCGACGGTGAAATCAGGGAAAAATATACGGAAATCAAGGATCATATCAGCCGGGCGGAGGCGCAATTGCCGGCTGAGGCGGAAAAACCCTCGGTTCAGACGGATTTGACTTCCGCTTACGGCCTGATTCTGGCCCTCAGTTCCCCGGCGGCGCCGGCGGTAGATCTGCGGAACGCGGCGCTGGATATAGAGAGCGAGTTAAGGCGGATTACCGGCGTTACGACGGTGGATATCATCGGGGGGCTGGAAGAAGAAATCCTCGTAGGGTTTGATATGGTTAAAATGGAGCAATATTCGCTGGCGCCCGCGAATCTGTCGCGGATGATCGCCGCCGGCAATATCAGTTTGCCCGGCGGAACGCTTGATTTGGACGGCAGATATGTCCCCGCCCGTTTGGACGAAGAATACAAATCGGAGACGGATT
>JAIRRL010000149.1 GCA_031255985.1 Gracilibacteraceae bacterium | reverse complement strand
GGCTGACTTGATGCTTGATGCTTGATGCTTGATGCTTGATGCTTGATGTTTGATACTTGATACTTGAAGCTTGATGCTTCACGCGGGACTTGCCTGGCCGGAGCCGGTCTCCGGCCAGGCTTCTTGAATAATACGGCTGTGCGCGGGCGCCGGCCGCCGCCGGACGAGGGTGATATTTATGCTGCAAACTATGTACCGGAGAAGAAGTATTCGCAAATACGCCGCCGAGCCGCTTACGCCGGAGCAAACCAGGCAAATTCTGGCGGCGGCTTTGCTGGCTCCGACCAGCCATAACCGCAAGCCCTGCCGCTTTATTGCCGTAAGCGACCGGGATACGCTCACAAAAATGGCGGCCGCCAAAGAGAGCGGCGCCAAGTTTTTGGGCGAAGCGCCGCTTGCCGTCGTGGTGACGGCGGACGAATCCGTATCGGATATCTGGGTGGAGGACGCCGCTATCGCTGCGGCTTATATTCAGCTGGCGGCGGAATCAATCGGCCTGAACTCCTGCTGGAGCCAAATCCGGCGGCGGCCGCATCGCGGCGAGGGCGAACAGACGGAATGGGCGGAAGATTATCTGCGGCAATTGCTGGGCCTGGCCCCGCCAATCCGCATTCTCGCCGTCGTCGCTATCGGCCGCGCGATAGCGCCAAAACAGCCCCGGCGGGAAGAAGACCTGCCCTGGGAGCATGTATCTTATTATACCAGCATATTCAAAAAATAGCCTTTGTTAAAGCCGCCCCCGGTATAGCCGAAGTCCTGGGAGGCAAAGGTGAACGCGTTATCGGCGTTGCCGCCCAGATAATCGTACAGGCTGTCGGCGACGCGGTTAAATCCGGCGAAAGCCGCCGGGTTGCGGTTGACGCTGGCGGCGGTGTTGGAAAGCCGCGAGGCAAGGTTTTTGCCGCCCCCGGCAAGGAAGTCCGACAGTTTGCCGTTTGCCGCCGCCCGATCCAGGGCGGCGCTGTCTATTTTCATTTGTCCGTTTTCATCAGCTGTGATCCCAACCGAGGCCAGGGCGGAGGACGAGACGGCGAAGACGGTGTTAAGGCGCATGGCCAGCTGGGTAGCGGCGATACTGCCGTTGTTTTCGTTCGCCGTCGCCGACAAGGTGTTAAATCCTTCGGCCAGGTCTTTCAGGGCTTGCTTGGCGGTTTCGCCGTCCGGGCCGCCGGCAATGCGCACAGGTTCGCTGGTCGTTTGCCGGAGACGGGCGGTCACGCCAAAACCCAGGTCGATATCGTTGGAAGCGGACACGCGATCCGGCCCGCCGTTGAGACTGTAAACCGCGTCCTGCGCCTCTTGGCTTGCGGCGGTCACGCCGGCGGCGGCGGCCAAACCGCCTTCGGTATCGCGAATCGCAAAACGGCTCTGTTCGTTCGCTCCTTCGCTGCGGGCGGACAGTTCCAGCGTCACGGCGCCGCTTGCCGCGTCGGAGCGGGCGACGGCGCTGATTCCGCTATTTTGGCTATTGACGGCCGCCGCCATTTTTTCCAGGACATCCCGGTTCGTGTCGCCGGCGGCCACTTCGACGGACATGCCGGTGGTCTCGCCGTTTTGCTCCACCTCAAAACGGTATGTTCCGGGGGTAAAACTTTTTTCCGCGCCGCTGAATTCCGCGCCCCGGTTCACCTGGCCGGAAGCCAGGCGGCTCGCCTGAATCGCGGTGGGTTTCATCAAAGCGGCCGCCCCGCCGGAACGGGCGCTGACGCTCACCGCCTGCGGATTTGAGGAAACCGCCGTCCGCGCGCTCCGGGCCTTGCTCAGATCGCCGGCGGCGGCGCGCAGCTTCGCGGAGCCGTTTTTCAGGTCGATCAGATTATTGAGGGAACTCCGCGTGGTCTGGGGATCGGAGTAGCGGTTCTGGACTAAATAGGATGAGACGCCCGAATTGAGAGCGGGAGTTTTCAGGTCGCTCAGGAGCCGGGCCGCGCTGCCGTTTTTGAGGGCGTTGCCGGCATGCAGAAATTGGGCGCTGTTATACATACTGATAAGGCTGTAATTACCGTTAACAGACATTTTTTCCACCTCGCTCAGAAATCATAGTAATCCACACTATGATAATAGCAAATCCAGGCCCGCCTGTCAAGCAGAGAAAAACCCTGCTTCCCCTTTTTCTTCCATGTCGATCCCTTCTTTGTTGCTCACGTACCCCTCCGCCATTTCCGCGTGCAGCCGGTGGATTTCGCTTGCCAGATACGGCGGAATATCCTCCATATGCTCAAATTCGCTGTAAAAAACAAGGTCATGCGGCGAGTCCTCCGCCAAGTTCAGGGCGACCGCCGCGCCGCGCAGCCCTTTTACCCGGCCCACCATATTTTTGACCGACTGATCCAATTTCGCGATCACGCGCTCGATCCCTTCCTCACGCGCTTTGGGCGTCAGCGTATACAGCGCCATGTGCCTGATCATGCTAAATTCACTCCTTTGCGCCGGACAGCAGCATCCGGTCGTTGTCCATTTCCCGGTTCGTAATCTCACGGTAACGGCGCAGCAAATCCTGCGGCGTCATGTCTGTCCGCTCCCGGCCGGCAAGATCCAGCACGATTTTGCCTTCGTCCATCATGATCGTGCGCCCGCCCTCTTTCAGGGCGGAACCGATATTGTGCGTGATCATCAAGGTCGTGATATTGTGCCGGGTCGCGATTTCGGCGGTGAGCCGCGTCACCTTGCCCGCCGTGACGGGATCCAGCGCCGCCGTATGTTCGTCCAGCAGCAGCAGTTTCGGCGGGATCAGCGTGGCGATCAGCAAAGCCAGGGCCTGTCGCTGGCCGCCGGATAAAAGCCCCACCTTTATTTTCAGGCGATCCTCCAAGCCCATGTCTAATTTTGACAAAACTTCCTTAAAATGGGTTATATCCGCCGCCCGCAAAGCTATCCTCAGAGGAAACCGCTCCGTCGCTTTGGAATACACCAGGGCCATGTTTTCCTCGATGCTGAGGTTCGGCGCGGTTCCCGTTTTGGGATCCTGAAAAAGACGGCCGATGTTTTTGGCCCGGACATGCTCTTTTTGGTAAGTTATATCCTGGCCGTCAAGCCTGATGCTGCCGCCGCTCACGAGAAAACTCCCCGCGATCGCGTTAAACAAAGTCGATTTGCCCGCGCCGTTGGAGCCGATGACCGTCGCGAACTCGCCCGCGGCCAGATGCAAGGAAACGCCGCTCAGGCCGATATGGGCGCTGGGCGTATCGGGTTGAAAGACCTTGCGCAAATTATTGATTTTCAACATTGCGCCGGCCCTCCTTTTTGATTTTCGCGTCCTGGGCGAACGCGCGCAGACGGGGGATGGCGAGGGTCGCCGCCACGATGACAGCGGAAACCAGCCGCAGCATGTAGGCCGGGAAGAAATCGGCGGAGAGCGCCAGGGCGATGAGTACGCGGTAGGCCACTGCGCCGATTACCGCCGCGAGCAGGCCGGCGACGATGGTTTGTTTTTTGACGGCCACCTCTCCGATCACGACGGAGGCCAGCCCCACGACGATGATGCCCGTACCGGCGTTGATGTCCGCGTAGCCCTGATACTGGGCCAGCACCGCGCCCGACAGGCCGATGAAGGCGTTCGCCAGGGCGACGGATAAAATGCAGACATGATCCGCGTTGATGGACGAGGCCCGCACCATGGCGGCGTTGTCGCCGGCGGCGCGCACCCGCAGACCCGCGCCGGTGTGGAAAAACCAGGCCAGACCCGCGAAGCACAGAACGCACAGGACGACGATGGCCGTCAAAATGACGACGTCCTTATTCGCTGCCGGGAACGCCGCCCGGATAGCCGAAAAAACAGTGCCGCTCTGCAAAAGCGAGACATTGGGGCTGCCGTGCATGATGGCCAAATTGACGCTGTACAGGCCAGTCATGGTGAGAATCCCGGCCAGCAGCGAGTGGATGCCCGCCTTGGTTTGCAAAAGGCCCGTAACCGCCCCCGCCCCCGCGCCGCTGATAAAACCCAGCAACAAGCCCAGGACGGGGCGGCCGCTGAGAGCCAGCGCCGCCGAGACGGCCAGGCCGAGGGTGAAACTGCCGTCTACGGTGAGATCGGGCATATTCATCACCCGAAAAGTGATGAATATGCCCAGCGTCAGTATGCCGTAGATAAACCCCAGTTGCAGCGTCCCCAGTACGTTCATGGCCGCCCGTTATTCCGCGGCGGCGGGTTCCGCCGGCGTCTCCGGCGCGTTGGTCATGATCACAGCGTCCGCGTACGCCGCCGGAATTGTCACGCCGATGGCGTCCGCTGTTGTTTGGTTGATGACAAAAATGAAATCGCTGATCGCGACGGCGGGAATTTCCGTGATGGGCGTTCCCTGAAAATAGCGGTCGGCAAGTTCCGCCGCCACCGCTCCCACCTGGGTATCGTCCGTGCTGACAGTGGCCAGGGCGCCGTCTCTGACCATGACGGGCGAGCTGCCATAGAGGGGCAGACCGGCGTCTTTCGCTATTTGCGCCACTTGGGGCATGGCGGTTTGCACCATTGAATCAATCGGCACATAGATCGCTTCCGCTCTGGCGGCAAGGGCTTCCGCCGCCTGCTGCACTTCGGAGGAATTGGTCACGGTCGCTTCCCGGAAGGTGTAGCCGTTCGCCTCCAGATAGGCTTTCGCGTTCGCCACGGTGGAAACGGCGTTCGCTTCGCCCGTGTTGTACAGGATTCCGTAATCTTTGACCTCCGGCGTCAGGGTCGCGGCCATCTGGAAAATTTCATCGACCGGCACCAGGTTGGAAGAACCGGTCGCGTTACGGTCCGGGGCGCTCAAGTCGCTCATAATCCCGGCGCTGACGGGATCGGATACCGAAATGAAAATCAGGGGGATTTCGCTTTCCTGGCTCACGTAAGCCTGCGCCGCCGGAGTGGCGATGGTGACGACGATGTTTTTGTCCGACCGCGCCATTTCCTGGCAAATGGTGTTCAGCGTTCCCACGTCGCCCTGGGCGTTTTTGTAGTCAACTTCCAGCTGCTCTTCCGCGTAGCCCAGCTCGCTCAACCGGTTCAGGAAACCCTCGCGCATATCCGTGAAAGCGCCGTTTTCCGCCAGCTGAATGACGCCGATCTTATAGACGGCGGCCGCAGCCGGCGTCTCCGTCTCCGTTCCCGCTCCCGCTCCGCCCGGTTGGCTTTGCCCGCCGCCGCACCCCGCGAATGAGACTGCGGCCAGAAAAACCGCGATCACGAGCGTCAGAATTTTTTTGCCGATTTTCATCTTCCTTTTCCCCTTTCTTAAAGTCCATGCTGTGGATTTCCTGTGGATCCCTCTCTAGGCTCCCTGTTGGTTCCCGGTGGATTCCGGAGTTTGGAGTTCTACCGCAAAAAACAAAAAGCCCGCCCTTGAATTAAATACAAGGACAGGTAAATTACCTGCGGTGCCACCTTGCTTGACATACAACCGTATGCCCGCCTCACAGAATGCCAACACATTCCACTCCTGTAACGGGGAGTATCCGTCGTCCCATACTCGGCAAAACCTTTGGGGGACGCCCTCAGCGGCCCATTATGCCATCCCGCTTTTGGTTGGGCTTCCACCGTCCCCAACTCGCTGCGCGCGCGCTGATGGCTTTACCTCCGCGTCTGCGGTTTTATCCATTTAAACATAACTTGCCGGATTTGTCAATGATTTTTTTATTTGTTATTGATTCAAACTTAGCAGGATAAAAATACGCTCTAAGGCTTGATAAATCTGGGTTTTAGCCCATATAAGTATGGCAAATTCCTTTCAAAAATGGTAGAATACGCTTATGGCCGCCGCGCCGGAAACCGGCCCTCAATCATTGGAAAAATTTATCGGTGAATAAAAAAATATACGGCTTTCAAATTCAAAAAGAAACCAAATGGAAAAATGGACTTTCCGAAAATCAATTGGCGGAATTTCAAGGAATTATGGGTTATGAATTCCCTGAAATATTAAGAGATTATTATACCGTCATGAACGGCGTTGATATGGATCAAATTAATGTTTATGGAAATTCCGGCCTGCCTTGCGCGTATTCAAAAATATTATACAGTTTTCCCGATGAAGTAAATATTATAAAAGATTTGATCCAATGGATTTATGCAGAAAACGCGATAAATGAATATGAAATGAAGGATAGAAATATTTCAAGAATATTTCCAATATATCGCCATAAGTTTATGTTGATTGATCATGATCAACACCCGGTTTTATCAATGTATGGGAATGATATAATACTATATGCGAATAGTATCATAGATTTATTCAACAGGGAGTTTGGCAAGAATAAAATCAAACTTAATTACAATGTAAACATAAAATATTGGTTAGATTAATATTGA
>JAIRRL010000057.1 GCA_031255985.1 Gracilibacteraceae bacterium | reverse complement strand
TGCTGCTGGAGACGGACAGCGGCGGTGAAAAAACCTACACGACGGCGCGCCCCGGCGCGGTTTCCCCGGAGGGTTTTTTGTTCGATCTCTTGCCGGGCGGCAAGATTTGCGTCCGCCGCCCGGAAATCAGCGGCGCGGGCGCGGCTTATATCGCCGCCTGCGCCGTCACGCTCGGGGCCGAGGGCAATGTGCGGGAAGGCAATGTTATCGCCGCCTTCGCCCCGGCGGAGGAAAAAGCGGACGCCTTTTTCAATCCCGGCCCCGGCCGCGGCGGCCTGTCGCCGGAGACGACGGCGGATCTGCGCGAACGATTCGCCGCCTGCCTGCAAACCCCGTGGGCGGCGGTGACGGCCGCGGACTATGAGGAACTGGTTCGCGCCGCGCCGGGTTTGCGCATCCACAAGGTCAAAGCCCTGCCCGCCCCGCGGGAAAATCTCATGCGCGTCGTCGTCAAACCCAGGAGCGAGGAAGAATTCCCCCGGCTGCCGGACAGTTATATCCGCCGTCTCAGCGCTCTCCTGCGCGAGCGGCGGCTGCTTACCGCCGATTTTGCGCTGGTACAGCCGGAATATATTCCCATAAACGTGCAGGGCAGCGTCCGGATCAAGAGCCGTTTTGCCGGAGCGCGGGAGGATATAGAGCAGGCCGTCCGGCAGGAGCTGGATTTCGTTTCCACCGACGTGGAATTCGGGACGCCGGTTTTGTTCAACCGGATTTTTACCGCCGTCTCCCAACTGCCCTGCGTCGCGGCGGTCGTCGATCTGGTTTTGACGCCGGCGCGGCGCGGCGCCGCCGTCGCCGACGGCTTGGACATCGTCCCGGCCGGGCATTGCCTCTGTTATCCCGGCGATATCACTTTGGAACTCATCACCCGCGAAGTATGAACCCAAGTTAAAGGGGGGATCCGCCTTGGCCGCGCCCATCAATAAATACCCGCTCGGGGCCAGCCGTTTCCGCGGCGCTCTGCTGGAAGGATTTGACTGGTCGCCGGAAAACGGACTTGTGACGACCGGGGACGGGGAGCATCTTTGTTTTTTGGAAAAAATTGACAGTGGCCAGCGCGGCTGTCTCTGGGGGCGTCTGCGCTTCCGGGCGACGCTCACGGGGGACGCGCTCCCGGTCATCTTTGCTTTGGCCGCGGACGAGGAACCGATTGCGGACGAGGAACCGGCGGGGGAAGCGGCGGCTCTGAGCCGGCGGGAGCGCCTGGAGGCCAAACGCCGTTTTTTCCGGACGGCCGCCGCCTCCAAATTCACCGGCCACAGCGACGTCCTGCTTTATGAACAGAGCGGGCGTTATCTCTGGCTGGGGGTGCAGATCAGCGGTTCCGGCGCCGCCGCGCTGAGCGATTTCGCGGTTTTTTCGCCGCGGGACAATTTTTTTGCCACTTTTCCGGAAATATACCGCCTCAACGGTGATTTTTTTCACCGCTACCTGGCCATATTCTCGTCTTTGTATTACGATCTGCAAGACACCGTCGATTCCTTGGATCGCCTGATCGACGCGGAAACGGCGCCGGCGGCCGCGCTGCCGGTTCTGGCCGGCTGGCTGGGCATCGAATGCGACGGAGACGCCGTTGACGAGGCCAGTTTCCGCCGCCTGCTGCGGGAAGCTTTTGCCGTAGTTCGGGCCAAAGGGACGCGCTCGGCTGTGGAAGCGATATTGAACGTTTTTGTCCCCGAACAGTTTTACATCGTGGAACAGCGGGCGGCGCGGGCCAAGGCGCGGGGGGCCGACCGGGAAGTGTGCGAGCGCCTGTACGGACACAGCCCCTTCGATTTTACCGTCCTCATCCGCCGGGCGGCGGACGAGCGCCTGCACGCCCTGCTCAAATATCTGATTCGCCAGTTCGTTCCGCTGCGCGCCAACGCGAACATTGTTTTTCTGGACGACGCCGCCCGGCTGGACGGCTATACCTATTGCGACCTCAACGCGCGCGTCACGGGATTTCACCCGGCCCGGCTCGGCGGGGCCATGCTGGACGGGGCGCGCTGGCTGGCGGCGGACGCGGATTAAAGGCGAAGGAGGGAGAGAATTATGCTGACGAGCCGTCTTTTTGCCCCGGAACAAAAGGAAAAACCCTTCGGCAGTCACGCGGAATACGCCGATTATCTTTTTGCCTGCGTGGACGTTCGCCTGGAGGCTTATATCGCCGGGATGAAACCCCTCCTTTTGAATGAAGGCGGCGGCTACCGGAACGTGCTTTATCCCGACATCGAAACGGCCCATGATCTCTGCCAGAAACGCCTGACCGATTTCAGCGCTACGCTGGCCGCCTGCTCGCCGCCCGCGTCCGGCCCCGCCGGGGCGGGGCCGGACGCGGAAACAGAGGATCTGTTCGCCGCCTTGGCGGGGGAAGGGGCGCCGGGGACGCCGCCGGGGACGCCGCCGATCGGGGAAATGCTGGCCTATGTGGAAAGCCGGGCCCAGGTCACGGATCACGCCGCCGTCCCCCTGCCCATCCACACGCTCAGCCGCAAACTCGGCCTGACCCCTTTTTCCCTGTTTTGTTTCGCCGCCGCCCTCCTGTCCGCGACGCAGACCAATTACGCCGTCATTTTTCAGATCGTCGGCCAGAACGCCTCTTTGACCGCGCCCAGCCTGGAATCCGCCGCCCGCGTTTACAGAGGCCCTGAGTTCAGTCTCACGGCGGCGGCGGGCGATATGTCTTTGGCCTTGGAACAGCTGGCGCCGCTATTGGATATGAATGTCAACAAAACCATGCCTTTTTCCACGGTGCTGTCGCCGGACAAGCGGATGCTCGACTTTCTTTTCGGCGCCTCCCCCCTTCGCCTGGATGAAAAATACAACCGTTTTTTCTCCTTGCTGACGGACGGCGAAGAACTCGATCCCCTGCTCGCGGGTGAATCGCAGCTTGACGCCCTGCGCATTGCTTTTGCCGGCGGGACGCGGGTTTTCTCCCTCTATGGGGACGAAGGGAGCGGCCGCCGTTTCACCATCCGCCATTTTTGCGCCGAGCGGCGGCTGAACTGCGTCGGCTTGGACTGCGGCAAACTGTTCGCCTATGATTTCGCTTTTGTGGAAAAAGCGCTCTGGGCTCTGGCGCGCGAATGTGTACTCACAGACGCCTGCTGCTGTCTTGCTCATCTCGGCTACCGGGAGGAAGAAAAAGAAAAATTTTTCGGCTATATGGACTTGGCTCTAAGCAAACTGACGGAGAATAAGCTGACGGTTTTTACCTCCAGCCAGGAAAAACTGCCGCTGAAAGAGATCACGCGCCTGGACTTCGCCCAGTTTGAACTGCCCGCCCCTTCCGGCCTGGAACGGGAGGAACTCTGGCGGTATTACGCCCGCCCCTATGAATTCGAGAGTGACGTGGATTTGGTGGAGATGGCGGCCAAATTCCTCTTTACGCCCGGCAAGATAAAAAACGCCCTCAAAATGGGCCGCTCGCTCGCCG
>JAIRRL010000008.1 GCA_031255985.1 Gracilibacteraceae bacterium | reverse complement strand
TCAAACACGCGGGGGAATGAGCGAATGAAAAGGATTTATGTCAATGAAAAATGGTGCCTCGGCTGTCATTTGTGCGAGTATTACTGCGCTTTCGCCAATTCCGGCCAGGACGACATGGCCAAAGCCCTGAAAGACGTGACCATTCGCCCGCGGATTCGGATTGAGGAGCGGGACAATATCAGTTTCGCCGTCAACTGCCGTCACTGCGAGGAGCCGCTTTGCGTCAAAGGCTGTATTTCCGGGGCGCTTTCCGCGCGGGACGGTCTCATCCTCATTGACGCGGACAGATGCGTGAGTTGTTATACCTGCGTTCTTTCATGTCCCTACGGCGCCATCATGCCCTCGGAGGAAGGGGCGATTCAAAAATGCGAGCTGTGCGTGAAGAACGGCCGCGGCCAGCCCGCTTGCGTGGAAGGCTGCCCGAATATGGCCATCGTTTTTGAGGAAAGGTGAGGCGGAAACATGCATTATGTGATTATCGGCAACAGTACGGCCGCAATCGGCTGCGTCGAGGGCATCCGCCAGGCGGACGGCGAGGGCCGCGTCACGCTCATCGCCGCCGAGCCGTGGCATACTTACTCCCGCCCGCTTATTTCCTACCTGCTCCAGGGCAAGGTGGACGAAGAACATATGAAATACAGGCCGGATGATTTTTACCGGCAAAACGGCTGCTCGGCCATGCTAGGCCGGACGGCGGAGGCTATAGACGCCGCCGCGAAAAAAATCCGGCTCAAAGGCGGCCAGACGGTCTCTTATGATAAACTGCTTGTCTCCACGGGTTCGCGCCCGTTCACGCCCCCCATGGAAGGGCTGGACACCGTGGCGGCCAAGTTTTTCTTCATGTCGCTGGCTGACGCCCGCGCGCTGGCGGCGGCGCTGGAACCGGGAGGCAAACGGGTTTTCATCGTCGGGGCCGGGCTGATCGGGCTGAAATGCGCCGAGGGAATCAGCGGCCGCGCGCAATCAATCACAGTGGTGGATCTGGCGCCGCGCATCCTGCCGAGTATTTTGGACGAGGACGGTTCCGCCATCGTCCGGGAGCATATCGAGGGGCAGGGAGTCAAGTTTTATCTCGGCCGGAGCGTGTCCCGTTTTGAAGGGAATAAAGCCGTGCTGACCGACGGAACGGAAGTGGAGTTTGATATTCTCGTGCTGGCCGTGGGGGTGCGCCCCAATACGGAACTGGTGCGGGACGCCGGCGGCAAGGTCGGGCGGGGGATCGTGGCCGGTTCCCGCGGCGAGACGACGCTGCCCGACGTGTACGCCGCGGGCGACTGCGTGGAGTCGTGGGATATCACCGCCGGGGAGGCCCGCGTCCTGGCTGTTTTGCCGAACGCTTACCGCCAGGGCGAATGCGCCGGTCTGAATATGGCCGGGGCGGATAAGGAGATAACGGACGCTTTCCCGCTGAACGCCATCGGTTTTTTTGGTTTGCACATGGTAACGGCCGGGAGCTACGACGGCGAGAGCTATACGCGCCGGAGCGGGCGGGATTATAAACGTCTCGTCTGCGAAGGCGACCGCCTGAAAGGGTTTATTCTTATCGGCCCGGTTGAGCGGGCCGGGATTTATACGGCCCTCATCCGCAAACAGACGCCCCTCAGTTCGATTGATTTTGAGCTGATCAAAGAAAAACCGCAGCTCATGGCCTTTTCCCGCCAGGAGCGGGCCAAGCAGCTTGGAGGACGGGTATAATGCTGACAATAGATAGCAAGAATATGCATTTTCGCCGGTTAAATGAAAAAATAAGGGCGGCGCGGGATAAAAAGATCACGCTGGAAAACTGTCTCGGTCAGCGTTATATCGCCGACGGACTCGGAGGCAAGGAAATCATAATCAAGGGAACGCCGGGCAACGGCCTGGGCTATTATATGGACGGGGCGCGGGTGACGGTGTACGGCAACGCCCAGGACGCGACCGGGGACACGATGAACGACGGCGTGATTTACATTCACGGTTCTTCCGGGGACGCCACCGGCTACGGCATGAGGGGCGGGCGCATTTTTGTCCGGGACGACGCCGGTTATCGGGCCGGTATTCATATGAAAGCTTACGAGGATAAAATTCCCGTGCTGGTCGTCGGCGGCCGCGCCGGCAGTTTCCTCGGCGAATACCAGGCCGGCGGCCTGATCATAGTTCTCGGCCTTGAGTCGGCGGGCGGCTCTCCGGTCGGATTTTTCTGCGGCACAGGTATGCACGGAGGCAAAATAGTGCTGCGCTCGGATGAAGCTCCGCCTAATCTGCCGGCTCAGGTCGCGTTGAGCAGGGCGACGCCGGAGGATATGGCGGAAATCGACGCGCATCTGAATGAGTATTGCGTCGCCTTTAAGAAGGATAAATCGGTCATCCTCGCGGGCAGTTTTTTTGTGCTGACGCCAAACGCCCTGAATCCGTACAAACAAATGTACACCCACAATTAGCGCGGTCAGGGCGTCCGTCCGCCAGAGTTTGCCCGTCCGCGTTGGCGATCTGAATACGATCTGAATAACGCAAGATTCGCGCCGGATATTTTTCAGATTCGCTTGAAAGAGTAGCCCATGCCGCGCGTCGTGGCAACGGTATATCCGGCGGGTTCTATCTTTTTTCGGAGTTTGGACGCGGCTGTTTGGAGCGCGTTTCGGTCGTTGCTCAACTCCTGCCCCCACACGATTTTGTAAAGATCCTCGGCGCTGAGGATCTTTTCTTCGTTTAGCGCCAACAGAAGCAGCAGGCCGCACTCTTTATGGGTGAGGTTCAGGTCGCCCCCGCCGATATGGGCCTGCATGGCGATGATATCTATCGTCAGCGGGCCTTTCGCCAGTCTATTTGGCATCCGGGCCGAGCGGCGCAAAAGAGCTGCCGCCCGCGCCAGCAATTCCGAAAAATCATAGGGTTTGGTGAGATAGTCGTCGCCGCCCGCCGTCAGCCCTCGCACAACGTCCTCTTTCGTCGTCAGTCCCGTCAGCAAAAGAATCGGAATCCCGGCGTTTTCGCTTTCCCTCAATTCGCGCATAAAGTCAAGTCCGCTGCCGTCCGGGAGCATGATGTCAAGCACGATCACGTCCGGCTCGCGCTCATGCAGCAAGAGGCGGGCCTCGGCCAGCGTCAGGGCAGTAGCGGTTTCAAAGCCTTGCTGCTCGAACATCCATTTATTGCCAGATAAAATTCTCTCGTTATCCTCAATCAATAAAATCCGCTTGCCGTCGCCGTTCATCCCGCGTCGTCTCCATATTGTCCTTCGTAAGCGGGGATTGTAAAATACACCGTAGCGCCTTTGCCGGGTTCGCTGTCTATCCATATCTCGCCGCCGTGGGATTCGACCACCGTCTTGCACAGATGCAGCCCAACGCCCGTGCCGCCGCCGCCTGAAACGCCGCGCTCAAACACGCGGGGCAATAAATCGGGGGCTATGCCGGCGCCGTTATCGCTGACCGTGACGGTGATCTTTCTTTTATCCAAAGCCGCGCGCAGCAGTATGACGTCGTTTTCAGTATGCGCGTGAGCGTTCTGAATCAGGTTCACGATTATTTGCGAGAGCAAATCCGAATCGCCGAACACCGTCAGATTTTCGGCGATGTCCGCTTTTAACCTGTTTTTTCGTTTTGCCAAAAACAGTTCCAATATATCCGCGGCGCTGCGTAACAAGGCGGTAAAATCGGTTTTTCTTCTCGCCGGGCTTTCGCTGATGGACGCCAGCGTGAGCATGCCGTCCACCATGCGCGACAGGCGCATGATTTCGCCTTGCGCGTCCGCGAGCAGCCGCGTTGCTTCCGGGTCTTCCGCCGCCCGGCCCGTATCCGCCAAAAGATACATGACTTTTTGAATGTTTACGGAAATGACTGTGAGCGGCGTTCGCATTTCGTGGGATGTGTTGGCGAGGAATTCCGTCTTGCCGCGGCTGATCTGCGCGAGAACAGCGTTTTGCCCGTCTGATTTGCGCTGCTGTTCGTTGTACAGGCGAAAATGAAGAAACATACAAATGCCTAACACAATGCTGACCGCCGTAAAAGCGACGATAACAAGGCCGCTGCCGATGGCTGCGCCCAGCAGCGCGGCCCAAAAGCTGATGATTATACCGCCGATGGCTAATACATTGAACAGCCTCGCTTTCACCGGGGCGCCGCGCTTTTATTTGGCGCCGAAAGCGTAAAGTTTGCTTTGGGCCGTGACGCCGGTAAAATCAGCGCCCGCCGGATCGCCGCCCGGCAGGAGGACTATGGGCGAGCGGGTGCGGGCGGCCAGGGCGGCGCCGGTCAGGGCGTCCACCAAAGTTTGCCCGTCTGCCGTATAGACGGTTTCGTACTCGAAACTAAGGGCGCTCCGAATCGCTTTATTTGTCGCGTAGCGGTCGGCGCCGTAGAGGCGGGTGAAGCCGGGGATATCCCGCACCAGAGACGGCCCGCCCAGGATATAACCGCCCAAGGTCGCGTCGCCGCTGAAAGTTCCGTCCGCGTTGGCGATCTGAATGATGTAGCCGTTCGCGGCGGCGTAGGAGGCGGCGCTCACGGCGTCGGCCAGGGCGTTATAGCCTACGATAAACGTTCCTTTGGGTTCATTCATCTTGGCGTTCAGCAGGGCCGCCGTCTCCAAGCGGCTCGTTCCTCTTAAAATTTCTATGGTAATATTTGGGAATTGGCTTTGCAGCGCCGCCAGCGCCGCCTGGCTCACTGCGCCCACGGCGTAGACTTTTGTCGCGCCGAGGCGCTGAATCTCCGCCGCGACGGCCGGATCCAGCGTTCCGGTACTGAGGAGAATCGGCGCGTTTTCCTGCCCGGCCAGCGGGGCGGC
>JAIRRL010000018.1 GCA_031255985.1 Gracilibacteraceae bacterium | reverse complement strand
AACGGAAACGCCGTCGCCTGCGGAAAAACCTTACCTTATTTGCCCGACTCGGCCTTGATCCGGCGGGGTTTAAAAATTGAGAGCAGCAGCAGCGCGAGTCCGCCGGCGCCGATCCACATCAGTACGCCTGTCGCGTCGTTAAAGGCGCCCTCGCCCATATAGAAGACCGAGCGAAGCCCTTCGCTGATGAAACGCAGGGGAATCCAGGGGTATATCCAATCCTGCCAGAACACCGGCAAAAGCTCGTAGGGCAAGTTGGAGGCGATCAAGCCCAGCGCCATGATCAGCACGAAAAGCGAGATGCCGCCCAGACCCGTCCAGGCGAGAACCCCGTGTATCAGCAGCAGCGTGCAAAAGGACGCCGCCGCCGCGAATCCGAGCGTCGCGCCCACCGGGATATCCACATCAAAGACGGCGGTCATATTGAAAACGATCATCAGCGCGATTGTCAGCGCGACCAAGGCTTCTCCGGCGACCAGCCCGGCGCGTTCCCTAAGGAATTTCAGGCGATCATCGGCGCCGCTTGCCGGCAGGCAGCGAAACAGTATGGCCGACGCGACCAAACAGCATATCCAGAGAATCACGAAAGCGAACAGATGCGACTGACCGCCGGCCATGTCCGCGGCCAGCTCGTTGATGAAGGAGAGTTCTGTGACAAAAGGCTGCCTGTACATTTCGAGCGCGGCGGCGCCGGGAAAACTGATCCCGGCGCCGCCCGCGCCGGTTTGGAGCGCGTTCGCCAAGAGCGGCCGCATCTGGGCGCCGAGGTTTGCCTCTATTTGGGTGAACATCGCGGTGAGCGCCGAGGCGACGGCGGGGTTCGCGCCTTGATTCACGCGAATCTCCAAGACCGGAGGCGCGGGCGCCGGCGACATGACGCTCATAAGTCCGGCTGAGAAACCGGCGGGAAATATGACCGCGGCGTAGACTTCACCGTCCGCCAGCATGTTCAGCGCTTCCTCGCGCCCGGACGCCGCTATCCACTTGACGGGAGGCGGATTCTCCCCGGCGGCTTCCTCCATTGCGGCCGGCATGGCCGCCGCCGCCATTTGGCCGATGTTCACCGCGCCCGAAGGCAGCTGGACGCCCGCGTCCTCCGACAGCAAGGCGACGGGCAGTTCCTTGGGCTGTAAATTGGCGACGGGGTAGATGATCAAGGCGATGAGCAGCGACAGGACTATGACCGCCGCCGGCGCGAGCGCCAACGCCTTGTATCCCGACGGAACCCCGCTTGGCGACAGTTTGTGTTCGTTCATGGCGACAAACCCCCTTCCGGTTGTTTAGCTTGTTGTTGCTCGGTTACAGCAGTTTCGGTTACAGTTGTTCAGTTACGGCTGCTTTGGTTACGGAAAACTGCTTTCAAAATCCAACAACATGTTGTATAATATTATAGGCAAGGCGGAAGACGTTTTCAATCATCAATATCAGACAATATGTCGGATTTTCGGAAAATATGGGGGAGAGAGCAATGGTTTATCAAAAAAAAAGAACCGCCACCGAGACGGCCCTGACCGACGCCTTTATCGAAATATATTTTGAAAAAGATTTGGATAAGATAACGGTCGTCGATATCGTCAGGCGGGCGGGATGCAACCGCAGCACCTTCTACGCCTATTTCCGCGACGCGCGGGACGTGCTCGACAAGAGCGAAGACCGCATGGTTTCATCTATCAGCGAAATGAGCGAATCCCTCGTGCGGGCGCTCCTTGATCCCGACAAGGCGCAGCTGGAAAAACTGATTCTCTCGCTTGTGAACATGAACCGCAACGCCTTCCTCGTCCTGATTTTGAAAGCAGGGCCGGAAACGGTCGCCAAGCTCGCGCGGTTTATCGTCGCCAAAATCACGGCCGGAAATCCGGGTTTTAGCGACGCGGCGCGGGAGGAAATGCGGCAATACCTCGTCTATCATTTTTCCGCCGCCAATGGCGTGCTGCATTACCGCTACCAAAAAGAGGGGCGCTTCGACGTGGAATCCTTCGTGAATTTCATTTTTGAGATAGGAAAAAACGGCGTCGTCACCTGCCTCAGCCGCAGTATGCAATCCGCCGGGGCGCCGGCGCTATAGTCCCGCCGTTCATTTTTTTCGCAGCAAACGGAATTCGCGTCTCACCGCCACTATGGATATGACCAAAATCAGCGCAAGCTCGCGTAATAATCGTTCCACAGGCGCAACAAGGCTTCCCGCGCGCCGTTTTGCCGCGTAAAAATATAGTACAAAACCAGTCCGTCGGAGGACGTCATGAAAATATCGGCAATATGCTCCGCCGCCATATCGGTGTTTATTTCCCCATTTTCCTGCGCCCGCATGATCACTTCGCGCCAAACATCTTTTTTCCGTCGCCAAATATTCTTGATTTCCATCCGCATTTCAGGAAATATCTCCGTCGCGTCAAAGAAAAGGGCAAAGAAATTGTATTGGGCCTTTGCCCCGTCGTCATCAGGGGGCAGGATTTTCATAAAACTGTCAATATCCGCCCGATAAAACTCCCGCAATGTCATATTTTCCCCGCGCGAACATTGGGCTTCATACAACGCCGTCACATTTTCCAACACTGCCTTAAACAGCAGCTCCTTGCTGGCAAAATAATGATAAAAAGCGCCTTTGGTCAGGCCGGATTCCTTCACTAAATCGGCTATGCTCACTTCGTTATATCCTCGTTGTAAAAACAAATCCGCCGCCGTTTTTACAATAAAATTCTTCGTGTCTTTCATCTTCCCCCTCCGCCCGCAAAAACCAACCGTTCGGTATGTATCATTGTAGCAGGATGAGGAGGGGAAGTCAACAATAATCACCTCATTGCATTTACTTTTTCAGCTCACCATTTTTATTTTTCCCCTTCACACCCCCAGGCCGCTTAGACCGAGCAAAGCCCAGGTTTTGAGGGCGG
>JAIRRL010000194.1 GCA_031255985.1 Gracilibacteraceae bacterium | reverse complement strand
GCGTGGGCGGGCGGGCGGGGGAAAACAACACTCGCCCGCCCCCGCCGGCGGGCGGCGTTCACGCGCAGCAAAGCCGTCCGGGTGGCAGCCGGACGGCTTTGCTATTACCGTCTCAAGGTTTCTCCTACCTCAAAGTTTCTCCCGTCTCTGAGTCTCTCCCGTTTTCCCTCAGTTTCTCTCAGCCAGGACTTCGGCGGTATGCTTTACCGCGATCCCGATGTCGCGGGCGTCCAAGCCGCCGCGAATCTGCATCATGCAGCCGGGGCAATCCACTACGACGGCTTCCGGCGTGGTGGCGAGGATATTATTTATTTTCATTTCCAGGATCGGCCCGGATACTTCCGGATACTTGACGGAATATGAGCCGGCAAAACCGCAGCACTGATCGCAGTCTTTCATCTCGACCAGTTCGACCCCGGTCTGGCCGCGCAGAATTTCTCTCTGTTCCTCGAACACGCGCATGGTGCGTTTCATGTGGCAGGAGTCATGATAGGTGATCCGGAGCGGCGCGCCGTTGCCCTGGCCGGGGACGCCGCCCAGCATATGCAGCAGCTTGGAAAAATCGAAAGTTTTGGCCGCCAGCGTTTCCGCTCTGGCGATGAGATTCTTGTCCTCGCCATGCAATAACTCCGGGTACTCGCGCAGGGCGTGCGTACAGGTCGGGCAGGCCGAAACCACATAATCATATTTTTCCGCTTCCAGGCCCCGGATATTAAGTTCCGCTGTTTTGCGGGCGTTAACCCGGTCGCCCATGTAGTTGGCGGGCGCCCCGCAGCAGGATTGCGTTTCCGGCAGGGCGACGCGGTAACCGGCCATATTCAGGCTTTTGACCACGGCTTCCGCGATTTGGGGGTAAACAAAATCAAGCAGACAGCCGGTATAGAGAGCCGCGACTCCCCGCGGACTGCTCACATTCTGCTTGATATGAGGAAAAAGATCGCGGAAAGGCTTGGGCGCGACCGTCGGCAGACTGCGCCCTTCCGTCATGCCGGAGAGGAAAAGCGGCAGATGGCGGATGGTCGGCTTTCCTCTGCTGACCGGCAATTGGCCGACGGAGGCGATGCGCAGCATGGAGTGGAAAAGACGGCGGTTGGACACGACGTCCAGAATGAATTTGTGGACAAAAGGCATGCCCTCGTCGCCGTAATTATTGCGCAGTTTGAGGATCATGCCGTGAATATCGAGCTTGCCGGCGCAGACTTCGGCGCAGCGGCCGCATTGCAGACATAGATTTTGAATATCGCGGCCCCGGTCTTTGGAGGTGAGAAAAGCGGTGAGCAGCGTGCCGATCCCGCCCGTGTAGGCGTGGCCGCCGAATACATGCCCGCCCAGGAACTGAAAGGCCGGACATACGTTCAAACAGGCGGCGCAGCGCACACATTGGAACATTTCCTTGAAATCTTCATTTTTACTCAGTTTGCGCCGGCCGTTGTCCAGAATGATAACGTGAAATTCCTTCGTTCCTTTTTCCCCGTCCGCCAGATAGGCTTCCGTCGGGCCGGAAAACATGGAAACATAAGTCGTGATGTTTTGTCCCGTTCCGTTGCGGGGCAGCGTTTTCAAAATCGGGCCGATTCCCTGGAAATTTTTGACAAATTTTTCCAAACCGACGACGTAAATATGCACGCGGGGCAAAGTGGAAGTCAGGCGGGCGTTGCCTTCATTGCTGATCATGACCAAGGTGCCCGTCTCCGCCACCGCGATATTGGCGCCGGAAATACCCATGTCGGCTTCAAGGAATTTGTCCCGCATGACGGAACGCGCTGTTTTCACAAGTTCGGCTATTACAGGGTCGTTTTTGTGGTTTGTGTAATCGGAGAACAAGTCCGCCACCTGTTCCTTGGTCAGGTGAATGGCCGGCAGCACCATATGGGAAGGATGCTCGTTGTTCAAGGCGATGATGAATTCGCCCAGGTCGGTTTCCTGCACTTCCATGCCGGCTTCCCGCAGGACTTCATTCATGAAAATTTCCTCGGAAGCCATGGATTTGGACTTTATCACTTTTTTCACATTGTTGGCCGCCGCCACTTTTTTCACATATTCATTCGCGGCGTTGCCGTCCGGGGCGCGAAAAACCTTGACCCCCCGCATGACCATATTGCGCTCGAACTCGTCTACCACTTCCTCCAGATGGTCGCGGGCATAGGATTTATATTCCTTGACTTGTTCCCGCAGCGATTCAAAATCGTACCCGGCGTAGGCTTTATCCCGCGCGACCGGGTATTCGCGGGCAAATTTGCCGAGCGCGCCGCGCAGAGTATTGTTGTCAAGCGCGCGGTCTATTTCCTTGCGCAGTTCCGCGTTTGCCATATTCAGCGCCCTCCTTCATCCACGACTATCACGACTAGTTCTTTCGGGCCATGTACGCCGACGGTGAGAACGCGCTCAATATCCGAACTGCGGCTGGGGCCGGTGATAAAGCCCACATAACCCGGCAGCGTTCCGCCGGAAGCTATCTCCGCCAGGGCTTCGTCCAACCCCGGCAAAATAGCGGGACATTTCAGCAAAGCTATATGCGTGTCCACGAAAGTGGAGCACAGGCGATTGTCCACTTCCGGCGCGTATTGCACCAAAGTGCCTAATTCCGCGATTCCCCAGCGCGCCTCGGTGATCCCCACTGTTGCTTGCGGTATTTTTTGCCGCAAATCTTCGATAATGACCTCATACCCTCCCTTGGTCAGCGCTGTTTGGATTCCGGCTTCCTCGATCAGCGGCGAGGGAAACATCGCTACTTTAGCCGCTTTCCTCTTTTGCAGGGCTTCCGTGATCAGCGCGAGCATCTCTTTTTGGTTCGCGGCCCGGTAACATTCCCCGTTGACTGAGGCTATTTTGGCGGCAAACCGGTCATACAAGCCTTTCTCCTCCATCGGGACACCTCCGTTCTTGGTCTGCTGGTCAGACCAGTATATTTTCATATTATCACAGGCGGGGCGGAAAAGCAATAGGAAGTTCGTCCGGCGGGACATTTAGGGCCGCAGCGCGGCGCGCGAAGCGTGAACCATACGGTAAGACTAAAGCTGACTGACTTCTTCAAATGCATAATCATCTTTACTGTGGTCATAATACAATATGTATTCCGTCTTTGGTTTTACAGTTATTGTTAATTCTTCGGCTTCAAGACGGTATTGTTTTATTCCATACTCGTATGTAAGTCCCAATATTTTTCTTAAAAAATTCGGCAATACAGGCTGATATTGATACTGAACTTGAATTATATTTTTGCCTGGCGACAGATAATAACCATATAACTTCATATTCCTATGTATTACAGGCTTTTTCCCGTTTATACCAAGAACTGATAAATGACCGCCTACATTATTGGTTTTAACATAAAATTTGATCGCATTATGTTCCTGGGCAAATGTTCTGCCTTTTCTATCTTTTAAATATAAAGACAAATATGTCAAAGGCATATAAATTAATAATACAAAAGCAAAAAACGCCGCAACAGCAATTATAAATCCGCTTTGCATATGTTCCTCCCGGCTATGATTTAATTCTTAATGTTTTGCCGTCTTTATTTCTTATTTAATAGTCTCTGCAAAATAATTATTTGCGTCACTGCTATTTTCCATTTCTTTACCATTGCCAAAAAGTGACGTATGATTCCCCAAACACTAATTGGCATATTTTTTACATTTTGGCCATGATCATCCAGCTGACTCCGAATTTATCCACCAAGGAACCAAAAAATTCACTCCAAAATGTCTTTTGAAGCTCCATTAAAACCGTACCGCCTTCTTTGAGCTTGTCAAACGCGGATTTTACGGTATCAGCGCCGTCAAGCTCTATCGAAATAGACATCCCGTCGCCAAAGGCCGTCCGCATATTTGGCGTTACATCCGCAAGAAAGATGGTATAATCATCGCGATTTGTAAGACAAGCGTGCATTACAAAATTCTCTGTTCCCGGCTGTATCGTGAAACCTTCGATTGGCGGCGCATCGCAATACCTCATTATCTTGGCTTTAACCCCGAAGGCTTCCTCGTAAAACGCAATTGCTTCTGAACAGTTCCCATTGAAATTCAAATACGGTGTGATTTTCATTTTACCCTCCCAAAAAATTTTATTTGCTTTTTTTAACTCTCATGTGAAAATCCTGTTATGTTTAATTTTTCGTCCATCTTTACACACAATATCTCATCAGAATAGTCTTTTGAAATCATATAATCTACAGAAACATTTATATTATCTCCTTGTCTGCTAAAGAGCAAATTTGGATATTCCAATTTTCCCAAAATATTTTGTCGTAAATTCAGCCATTTGAGATCTCCTTCAGCGGTTCTAAAAAATAGAGTATATCATATTTTATGCCATGTCAACCCTTTTTTGCAAAATTTTCCGATGCCGCAGCAGTTATTCCGCTGGCGGCATTTTTTTTCTGCTTCTATTCATATTTGCCCATCCAATTTAAACGCAATATTATTCCTCAAAGATTTTAAGCCATTTTAAAAAGTAACCGTATTGGGATTGACATAAGGAGAAGGACATGCCATTATAGTGCATATACACGATTATGGATTGCGTGAGGTGAGTTTATGAGAGAAAGAAAGGGGCGGGCAAAGACTGTTTGCAGTTGTATAAATCTTAGAAGAGCCGCCAATGCGATAACCGAACATTATGACCGCTTGTTGGAGGCTGGCGGTCTTACGGTCAATCAGTATTCACTGCTAAAAAATCTAAAACGGTTAGGTGTTTGCAGTACCAGTGATTTAGCTGTACATGTGGGCTTGGAAAGGACTACTTTAGTTCGCACTATCAAGCCGCTTTTCGCAAAAGGTTACATGGAGGACATTTCTCCTGTTGAAGCCAGAAACCGTCAAATCCAAGTGACAGCGAACGGAGCAGAGGTTTTAGAGGTTTGCGAGCCTTTGTGGGAAAAAGCGCAAAAGAGCGTTGAAGAAAAGATAGGCGCAGAAAATGTGCCGGTTCTCATGCAAATGTTGTCAATGCTCGAAGAAATGTAAATATTTATTGTAATTTAAGGGGCGGATCTTAATGGTAAATGGCAAGCATTTCCGAAATGCAACCATGTTTTTTCGAGTTGTTCTTTTAACCCTTGCAGGCAGCTTTATTTATGCGATGATTTCTGGAATTAGGAATAATTATGGTATTATGCTCAATCCCATAATTGATAATTCTGGCCTGTCATTTACTTCTGTGAGCTTTGTACTGGCCGTTGGGCAACTGGTTTTTGGTTTGGTGCAGCCTTTATTCGGAATTATGGCCGCAAAAAAAGGGAATGTATTTGCTCTTGTTTGCGGAATTGTTCTTATGCTTATTGGCATGATACTTACGCCGCTAAGCAAATCCATGTTTACACTGATGTTGGGCTTGGGCGTCATACTACCTGCTGGAACCGGCGCTCTTTCCTATGGCGTAATTATTGGAACGATTACCCCCAAAATACCGACCACATCGGTTTCCACTGTTTCGGGAATAGTAAATGCAAGTACCGGTATTGGCAATACGACTTTATCCCCCATTATAAACTCGTTAATAAGAACTGGCGGTCTAATGCACGGGATGCTTGTTTTAGCCGTTCCAACCTTACTTATGTTGCCTATATCGATATTAATGGGTAAAAATCCAAACAAAAAACAGCCTTCTCAAGCAACTGTTGTTCAAGCCCCTCAAATAAACATTAAGGATTTGTTCCGGAAAGCTTTGAGAAGTAAATCATATATGTATCTTATGATCGGTTTCTTTACTTGTGGCTTTCACATGGCGTTAATTACAAATCACCTTCCTACGCAAATTCAATCATTTGGATTCACACCGGAAACTACGGCTTATGCGTTTTCAATTTATGGCATTACAACCATTCTCGGAAGTGTTTTAAGTGGTAGTTTATGCGATAAGTTAAAAATGAAAAATGTACTAGGCTTGTTTTATGGACTAAGACCGATCACCATATTATTTTTTCTAATTCTCCCCAAAACTATTGTCACCGTGGTTCTTTTCACGGCATTGTTTGGATTTTCGGGTTCATCCACCGTTCCTCCTGTATCCGGAATAATAAGCAGGACTTTTGGAGCGGGAAGCATCGCTACATTATTTGGTTTTGTCTTTTTTATTCATCAAATAGGGGGATTCTTTGGAGCATGGTTCGGAGGCGTATGTTTTGATGTAACAGGCAGCTATACAACCATATGGATTTTTGGCGTTGCGTTTAGCGCCATAGCCTCTATAGTTAACTTTTTGATAAAAGAAACAAAGAGGGGAGAGCCGCCGGCAAAGGCGGTCTAAGCCAGTTGCGGACAAGCCGGCGCAAGAGCCTGTTGGCTGAACTGTTTGAGTGAGATATGTTATCCGCCGCCAGATCAAGTGAAGAAGCGAACAATCGCGCCAACCGGAAATTTTATGACGAAACGTTTCAGCGGGACTTGACATAATATGACGCGGGAAATATAATAAAACCAGAATGAGCGAGGCGGTACTGACTGACGGATGTTTTGTGGAGTACCACGAGGGATTTACCGCCTGAATTTGCCGGCCGTCTGGGCAACGCTTGGTAGAAGCGTCGCCCATTTTTGTTTGCAAAAACGCAGTGGTTTTACAGGAGGAATGATCATGCGGGAACATGACGGTTGGAAAGGATTTGCGCCGGGCGTCTGGCGGGATGAAATCAATGTCCGGGATTTCATCCAAAAGAACTACGCGCCTTACGAGGGAGACGAAAAATTTCTCGCCCCGCCTACCGCGCGCACCGAAAAAGTAAAAGAGAAGCTGTTCAGCCTTTTGGCGGCCGAACGGGAAAAGGGCGGCGTCCTGGATATCGATACGGAAACGATTTCCAGCCTGACCAGCTACGCGCCCGGCTACCTGGACAGAGAAAACGAACTGATAGTGGGGCTTCAGACCGACGCGCCCCTGCGGCGCGGCGTCAATCCCTTTGGCGGCATGAGAATGGTTGAATCCGCCTGCCGGGCCTATGGCTACGAAATATCTGACAAAGTACGCGATAGTTTCAACTACCGCACCACCCATAACGAAGGCGTCTTTCGCGTTTACAACGAAGAAAGCCGGGCCGCCCGCCGCTGCGGCATTATCACCGGCCTGCCGGACGCATACGGCCGCGGCCGGGTCATTGGCGACTACCGGCGGCTGGCCCTCTACGGCGCCGACCGGCTGATCGCCGAAAAAAAGCGGGACAAAGATGAACTGAGCCGGGGCGTAATGGACAGCGACTCCATCCGCCAATCGGAGGAATTGTATCAGCAGATCAATTTCCTGAAAAAACTCAAAGAAATGGCGGCGGCTTATGGCTGCGACGTCTCCGCGCCCGCCCTCGACGCGCGGCAGGCGGTGCAATGGCTTTATTTTGCCTACCTGGGCGCGATCAAGGAGCAGAACGGGGCCGCCATGAGTCTGGGCCGGGTGAGTTCTTTTCTTGATATCTATTTTGAGCGGGATTTAAGGCTCGGCCTGCTGGACGAGGCCGGAGTCCAGGAACTCCTGGATGATTTTGTCGTCAAACTGCGCCTGGCGCGGCATTTGCGCACGCCGGACTATAACGAGCTTTTTGGCGGCGACCCGATGTGGATCACTGAGGCGATCGGCGGCATGGGGGAGGACGGGCGGACTTTGGTCACCAAATCGAGCTGCCGGATTCTTCACACGCTGTATAATCTTGGCCCTTCGGCCGAACCGAACCTGACCGTATTGTGGAGCGAGCGGCTGCCGGCGGCTTTTAAACGGTATATCGCGAAAGTCAGCTGCGATACCAACGCCATCCAGTATGAAAACGACGATATTATGCGGCCGCTGTTCGGGGACGACTATGGCATCGCCTGCTGCGTCAGCGCCATGCGCATCGGCAAGGAAACGCAGTATTTCGGAGCCAGGGTGAATCTGCCCAAGATGCTGCTCATGAGTTTGAACGGCGGCCGGGACGAGATTTCCGGCGAGCTGACGGGGCCGGAGGGCGAACCCTATGCAGACGAGTATCTTGAGTATGACAAGGTAGTCGCGGCGATGGATCCTTACCGGGCCTGGCTGGCGAAAACCTATGTCAACACGATGAACATCATCCATTATATGCATGATAAATATGCCTACGAAAAAACCCAAATGGCCCTGCATGACACTGCGGTTCACCGTTTTATGGCCTTCGGGGCGGCGGGTCTCTCAGTGCTGGCGGACAGCCTGAGCGCCATAAAATACGCCCGCGTGAAGCCGGTGCGCGGGGAAGGGGGGCTGATCACCGGTTTTGAGACGGAAGGCGCCTATCCCGCTTACGGGAACGACGACGACCGGGTGGACGGCATTGCGCGGGAACAGGCGGAACTTTTTCTGGCGGAACTGAAAAAACATCCTACCTATCGCAACGCCGAACACACCCTCTCTATTTTGACCATCACTTCCAACGTAGTGTACGGCAAAAAAACCGGCGCGACGCCGGACGGACGGCAAAAAGGCGAACCTTTCGCGCCCGGCGCGAACCCGATGCACGGGAGAGAGAAAAACGGGGCGATCGCTTCGATGAATTCGGTGGCGAAGCTGCCATACGAAGTTTGCAAAGACGGCATATCCAACACATTTTCGATCATACCCGCCGCCCTGGGCAAAACCGCGGAGGAACGCTACGCCAATCTCGTCGCCTTGCTGAGCGGATATTTCAGGCAGCAGGGACATCATCTGAACGTAAACGTGATGAAGCCGGAGCTGCTGCAAGCCGCCTATGACGATCCGGAAGCTTATCCCAATTTGACCATCCGGGTCTCCGGCTATGCGGTGAATTTCCACAAACTCTCCCGCGAACAGCGCCTGGAAGTGTTGGAACGAACTTTTCACGAAGCGGTTTAGGGGCCTGCCCTGGCATGGCCGCGCGCGAGGGGAGAATTCACAGTTTTCAGAGTTTAGGCGGCGCGGACGGGCCGGGCCTGCGCTATGTCGTCTTCATGCAGGGCTGTCTTTTGCGCTGCCTTTACTGCCATAATCCGGACGCCTGGGAGCCGGAGGCGGGAGAGAGCTGCGCGCCTGAGGCGGTGGTGGAGAAGATTCGCCGCTGCCGGAATTATTTGGGCGAAAAAAGCGGCGTCACCGTTTCCGGCGGGGAACCGCTTCTGCAATGGGAATTTGTGGAGGAATTGTTCCGCCTTTTGCAAAAAGAGGGCTTCCACACGGCCCTTGACACCTCCGGCCAGGGAGATATCCGGGGGGCGGAGCGGGTGCTGCGCCGGACCGACCTCGTTCTTTGCGATCTGAAATTTGCCTCCGAACAGGAATACCGGCAATATACCGGCGGCAGTCTGCGCGCGACTTTGGATTTTTTGCGCCTGACGGAAAAAATGCGCGTGCCGCTTTGGCTTCGTCATGTCGTAGTCCCCGGCCTGACCGCGACGGCGGAACAGGTTTTGGCGATAGGGCGTCTGGCCAGTGAATTCCAAAATATTGAAAAAATAGAATTATTGCCCTTTAAAAATATTTGCGCCGTAAAATATAAGGCGATGAACCTGAGTTTTCCGCTGGCTGATACGCCGGCCATGAAGCGGGCCGAACTCGAAAACCTCCAGCGGATCGCGAATCAGGCGTTGCGAAGCGCGGGGCCTATATGGTATACTTAAACCGCCACTAGGCGATTACGGTAAACTGAGGAGGGCAATATGGCGGCTAATATGAAACAGGCCGAAGTCAGAGACAAACGTGTATTTACGCGCGTAGACTTCAATGTTCCCATGGATGAATCGCTGCGCATCACGGATGAAACCAGGATAAGGGCGGCGCTGCCCACTATTCGCTATCTCCGGGAAAACGGGGCGAAAGTCATTCTCGCTTCGCATCTCGGCCGACCCAAAGGCGGCTTTGAAATGAAACTGTCCTTGGCGCCGGCGGCGGCGGCGCTCGGTCGTTTGATCGGTTCTCCCGTCATCATGGCTCCGGACTGCGTCGGGGCGAAAACGGCCGAACTCGCGGCGGCTTTGCTTCCCGGCGAGGTGATGCTTCTGGAAAATCTCCGTTTTCATCCGGAAGAAGAAAAAAATGATCCGGATTTTGCCCGTGAGCTGGCTTCGCTTGCCGATATTTACGTCAATGACGCTTTTGGCAGCGCTCACCGCGCCCATGCCTCTACGGAAGGCATCGCCGCCTATCTGCCTTCCTACGCCGGTTTGCTCATGGAAAAAGAACTGAACTTCCTCGGCAACGCGCTCAACGCGCCCGACCGTCCTTTTGTGGCCGTTCTCGGCGGCGCCAAGGTCAAGGATAAAATCGCCGTCGTGGAAAACCTGCTGACCAAGGTGGACGCGCTTATCATCGGCGGCGGAATGGCTTACACCTTCCTGAAAGCCAAAGGTTACGGCGTCGGTCTCTCGCTGCTGGACGAGGAACGGCTGGCTTTTGCCGCTGAAGTCCTCCGGCAGGGCGAGGAAAAAAACATGCAAATTCTGCTGCCCGTAGACGTTGTGACCGCGGCGGCGATAAGCGCCGACGCGCCCACCAGCGTGAAAAGCGTGAGCGAGATCGGGGAGGCGGAAATGGCGCTGGATATCGGGCCGGAAACAGTTCGGATTTTTACCGCCGCCGTGCGGACGGCGCGCACCGTTCTTTGGAACGGGCCGATGGGCGTCTTTGAGATTGACGCTTTTGCCGCCGGCACGAACGCTATTGCTGAAGCGATGGCGGCCTGCGCCGGCGTGACTGTCGTCGGCGGCGGGGATTCGGCGGCGGCGGTGGAAAAAGCCGGCCTGACGGATAAAATGACGCATGTTTCAACCGGCGGCGGCGCGTCGCTTGAGTTTTTGGAAGGCAAGATTTTGCCGGGCGTCGCGGCTCTGAAATAAGGCCGCCCGCCTTGCCCGCAATATTTTTTGGAGGAAATAAATGGAAAATGAACAATGCAACAGCTGCCCTTCCGGGAGCAGCTGCGGCGGTAGCTGCCCCTCCGCCCCGGCGGAACTGACGGCGGCGCAAAAAGCCAGCAATATAAAGAACATGATAGCCATAATGAGCGGCAAAGGCGGCGTGGGCAAATCTTCGCTCACGGCCATGCTGGCGGTGGCTTTGCGGGAGAAGGGATTCAGCGTCGGCGTCCTTGACGCGGACGTCACCGGGCCGAGTATACCGCGCCTGTTCGGCCTGAGCGAGAGTGTGACTTCCGGGGAGGACGGGCTTGAGCCCGTGCTGACCGGAAGCGGGCTGAAGATAATGTCGCTTAACCTCATGACCCCGACGGACGATACGCCGGTCGTCTGGCGCGGGCCTATGGTCAGTCAGTTGGTTGAACAGTTCCGGACGGAAGTCGTCTGGGGCGAGCTGGATTATCTGCTGGTTGACCTGCCGCCGGGTACGGGCGATATACAGATATCGGTTTTCCAGAGTTTCCCGCTGGCCGGAGTGGTGACAGTGACCAATCCGCAGCAGTTGGCCGGGATGATAGTGCGCAAATCCGTCCATATGCTGAATCTTTACAAATTGAAAAATTACGGTCTGATCGAGAATATGGCCTGGCTGCAATGTCCGGACTGCGGCAAGAAAGTGCCTTTGTTCGGCCAGGCGCGAGGGGAGGAGGAGGCCGCCCGCGAAGGCATCCCCTTCCTGGGGGCTTTGCCGCTGGATCCCGCCCTGACTGCCGCCGCCGACAGCGGCCGGATTGAAGAATACCGCTCCGAGGCCTTTCAGGCTATTGCGGACAAAATAATCGCCGCCGTCTGAGAGGATCGGCGGAAAAGGAGATGGAAAATCATGGAATCAACTGCGGCCGCTTCCGAGATCAAGGATATTTCCCTCGCTCCCTCCGGACAGGCTAAGATTGACTGGGTCAGAGGGCATATGCCGGTGCTGGCGGCTATCCGGGAAGATTTCCGGCGCGAGCAGCCCTTTGCCGGCAAAAAAGTAGCGGTGTGCCTGCATTTGGAAGCGAAAACCGCCTGGTTTATCCAAGTGCTGGCCGAAGGCGGGGCTTTGACCTCGGCTTGCGCCAGCAATCCGCTTTCCACCCAGGACGACGTAGCGGCGGCGCTTGCCCGCAGCGGGGTGGAGGTACACGCCCGCCACGGGGCGGCGCCGGCGGAGTATGAGCGCCATCTGGAAGGAGCGCTGGGGATAAAACCTGATTATATCATTGACGACGGGGGCGATCTCGTTCATTTGCTGCACACCGGGAGACGGGATTTGCTGGCGGGAGTGAAAGGCGGGGCGGAGGAAACGACTACCGGCATTTTGCGGCTGCGGCGCATGGCGGCGGAAAAGGCGCTCTGTTTTCCGATGATCGCCGTCAACGACGCGCGCAGCAAGTATCTCTTTGATAATCGTTACGGCACGGGTCAGTCCGTCTGGGATGGCGTCATGCGCGCGACCAATCTGGTTGTGGCCGGCAAAACCGTTTGCGTGGTCGGTTACGGCTGGTGCGGCAAGGGAGTGGCGCTCAGAGGCAAAGGCTTGGGCGCGCGGGTCGTCGTATGCGAGATCGACCCCGTGAAAGCCAACGAAGCTTGGATGGACGGCTTTGAAGTCATGCCGATGCGGCGGGCGGCGACTTTGGCTGATATTTTTATCACCGTGACCGGCAATAAAAATGTCGTCGCTTCGGAGCATTTTCCCCTGATGAAAGACGGCGCCTTGTTAGCCAACGCCGGTCATTTCGACGTGGAGGTGGATAAAACCGCCCTCGCGGCGATGGCCGCCGGCCGCCGCCCCCTTAAACCCGGCATAGAGGAATTCACCCTTGCGGACGGCCGGCGGCTCTTTTTGCTGGCCGAAGGGCGTTTGGTCAATCTGGCGGCCGGAGACGGGCATCCGGCGGAAGTTATGGATATGTCTTTCGCTCTGCAGGCCTTGACTTTACAATATCTGGTAGATAACGCCGCGAAATTGGGCGGGGAAGTTTATCCGGTGCCTAAAGATTTGGACGACCGCGTATCCGCCATGCGTTTACAGGCGCTGGGTCTGGAGATCGACGCTCTGACGCCGGAACAGGTTGCTTATCTCGCCAGCTGGAACGTCTGAAGTACGGGGACGGTCGCTCCGCGCAGCCCGCTGTCCGCGTGGCGCGCCTCGGCGCTGTCGGCGAGGAACTCTCCGGGCAGGACGGCGCGGGCCAGATAAGTCACTTGGAAATCGGCCAGAATTTCTATTTGCGCCCCCTCGTTCTCGCGGACGCGGTTGAGGACAAAATCAACGCGCCCTCCGTTTTCGCCGCTCAAATACCAATCACCTTGCCCGCCGGCTTCCACGCCGGCGAAACGCAGACCGGCGGGCAGCGTGTCCGCGAGGGTGTAGAGCGGGAGGGGGGCGTTGTTTTGCAAATGAACGTCAATAGTCACCTGGATGAGGCCGCCGCGCGGCACATAGGTTTTGGTTATGGTTATCTTGCCGGAACTGTCGGGGGAAAGACCGGCGGCGGCGGGATGGAGCGCGGCGGCTCTGACGTCGCCCTCGGCTCGGAAGCCGGCCGCCGTAAGCTGCTTTTGGCTCAGACTGAGCCGGTGTACCGCTTCGGCCCCCAGATCAACCGAGACCTCGCCGCTGGCGGTTTTATACCTGAGAACCGCGCCGCCGCCGGCCGGGGCCGGAGTGAGGCGCAAAACGGTCATCAGCTCAAATAGGGGGGAATAGGCGCCCTCCCGCTCAAGTACATAAACCAGCAGGGGAGCGGCCTGGCTGTGTCCGGTCAGGCTCGCCAGCATGGCGGCTTCCGCCGTCAGGGCGTAGATATCCTCGGCGTCGCCCGCGCCGGCGTCGATGAACAGCGTCTCGTCCGCGGCGACGGCCAGCGGGGCGATGAATTCCTCATACCAGGCGGCCGCGCCCGCGCCGTCGCCGAGCAAAGCCAGCCCGGCCGCCAGGCGCAGGCAGTCCCGCAGGCTAAACTCCGCCCCGCGGTTGGGCAGGAGGGCGTGAATATCCGTCAGCACCGGCGCGCCGAGGGCGGAAAGCCCCAGATAGGCGGCGGCGGTTTCGGCCGGCTCGGCGCCGCCTTGGGATAATATACCGTAGAAATACTCCCGCGTTTGCTCCGGGTTCACGCAACCGGGGGCGGCGGCGACAGCCCTGGCGGTCAGGAGGCTGTCGGGCCCGCTGTGGGGCAGGAGGCAGAGTCCGCCCGCCGGATCAACGTATTCCGCCGGCAGGCGTCCGCCCGCCGCTTCCGGCCGGACGGAGACGCCCGCCGGCCCGGACTCCGCCTCAGCCGGGTTTATCCCGCCGCGGGCCTGCGCCCCGGCGGACGAGCCTTCCGGTTCGGTTCCCGCGAAG
>JAIRRL010000231.1 GCA_031255985.1 Gracilibacteraceae bacterium | reverse complement strand
GATGGGATGGGATGGGATGGGATGTACGCGCAAGGGAAAATAAGGAATTTGCTGTAAGAGACGGGGCTTGTTCCCCGTCTTTTTAATATGGCCCCCCATATAAAGTTCAGCCGGATTCGATGATAAAACGAGAGGAGCGGCGACATGAGAAAACCGTGGTTTTTGCAAAAACACCGGACGATTGAGGCTATCATTCGCTACATGGAAGAGAGGTATGAGGACACTTTCATTTATTACAGTTCCGACACAGAGAGTTATTTGTCCAGTGAGAAAGAGATCTGGCTACAGGCGGGCAAGCTGCCGCAAGAGATGGTATTGGTTTTGCGGAACATAGATACAGGCGATTTGGTGGACAATTACCTGGGCCTTTTGCTTCGGGAGGAGATGGAACAGGAAGTTCGGCGGGTTGCGGTGCAAGTGTACGGAGATTGCTTTTTATCCTATAAAGCGGGAATCGCGCGACCGCCGCTTGATTTGCGGACAACGGACGCGCGGGTCTTCCTTCGCAGTCCGGGAGCAGGTTCAAACGCCCTTATCCTCGTGCAAACCGACCCGGAACGAAAAGAGGAAGATTTGACCCGTTTCGCCGAAGCGCTGCGCGCCGAGCAATTCAGTTTGGGTTTCAGCATCACTTATATAGACCCGAAGGTTTTCCCGGAAATCACGGCGGAAAACCGCGAAACCTACGATAGTCCGGCTAGACCGAGTATGCTTTGCCGGGGTTTTTTCCGATTTGTCCACCCGGAATTAACTTATATAAACTGGACGAAAGATCATCTGGCTTATCCGAACAGCATATGGAGACGGCAAGCGGCGGCGGGAGGCGGCAATAATGGATAAACCGCCGGAAGGAAGCGATATTGCCGCTTTGTTGAATATTTTTCAGTATTTGAATTATAAGCCTGAAGTTCAACTAAAAGAAAACCTGACTATGGCGGATATTTTTAATGATAGAAGCTATTTCGAGTCCTTCTACCCCTCCCAGGAACGCCAGTACCGGAAACTGCTCGCCGCTTGCGCTGACAACCCGGACTTCGCCAATATTGTGGTGTTGGGAGAAAGCGTGTCTCTGCCCGACCCGCAGACCGGCAAAAAGTATGAGTTGGGCGGCCTAAAAGCGGGATTTTACGGCGATCAGCGCACAGGGGCGGTATACGCGGCTTTTCGCGGCACGGGCAGGCGGGAATGGCTGGACAACGCCCTCGCAAGCGGCGGACTCACCCCCGCTTCGCCCCAGCAGATGCAAGCGCTGGTTTTTTTCGACGCCTATATCGGCGGCATGGCCGCCAAAATGCAAGAATTGAGCGGCAAAGAGCCTTACGCGATTCTGACCGGCCATTCCAAGGGCGGCAACAAGGCGCAGTTCGCCGCCATGCTAACCAAACATCAGGATATCGTCCGCGCGGGCATTTCCATGGATGGGCAAACCATGGCCCCGGAGACGATGGAACATATGATTGACGCCCTGGGGATGGAAAAATTTGAGAAACTGCGAACCGAAAAGCTTGCTTCCGTTTGCGGGACGAACGACTTCGTTCACCCGCTCTGCCATAACGCGGGCGATCATCGCCACGCCGATCTCACTCTCCCTTCCGCCTTGATTCCGCCGGAGAACACCGTTTATCTCAAAATGGACGGCGCTTTCGGCCTCAATCCCGCCAATTTGCATATGCCGGACGCCTATGTAACGGGGACGGGACGCCTCACGGCGCTAAGCGAGAAGGGCGCGCTGGTCAAACTGATGGAAAATATCTCGGCTTCAGTCATGCATTTGCCGCCCGCCGCCCGTTCGCTGGTAACCGAGAGCGTGATGTGGACGGCGCAGTTCGTGCATCGGGCGGCCCCCCTGGGCAAAGAACAATTCAGTTTACCTAAATTCGCGGCCGGATTAAACCTGTTCGTGGTCAGCGCCTCAGCCGGGCTGGTCAAGTCCCTCCCCGCCCTGACTCTGGAACTGGCGCGCCAGGCGGCCAAAGCCGCCGCCGCCCTTGTCGCGGGCGTAATGACGCGGTCGCTCGAACTGATAAATGAAGCGGGCAAGCTCGGCCAGGCCATAAAAGAAATGGCGCGGCGGACGCCGGATCTGGCCGGAGCGGCTCAACTGGGAACGGCTCTGACGGACGCCGCCCAGGCGGCGGCTTCGCTGGAAGTGAAGCCTTTTGCCGCCATGAGCTTCGCGGAGCGGGTGCAATGGGCCAAGGAACGCTCCGCGCAAGGAGGCCGCCCGCCCGGCCTCCCCGCGCCCGCCCAACCGGCGCCGCCCGGCCGCTTGTCGGCCCGCGAGCTTTAAAACGCGCCGGGCGCAAATAAAACGGGACGCCGTTTGGTAAAACGGCATCCCGCTTACGCGATTTATGCAGTTTTCATTCGTCTGCCTCCGCAGCCGGACATTCGTCTGCCTCCGCAGCCGGACATTAGCCTGCTTCCGCAACCGGACGTTAGAAGCCTTTTGACTCCTGCTCCACAAAAAACTCGGCCATCCCTTGCAATACGCCGGCTTCCGCAGCCGGGTCAACTAAGAGCGAGGCCGAAAGGCCGCCGCCCACCACATTCGCATTGTACCACAGCAACAGGGCGGGGCCGGTTCCTTCACTCGTATTCACGGAAATCTGCTGGCCGCCGCTCAAAGTTATGGTTTCTGTTTTTGGATAGGCTGTGTGGTCGCCGGAGATCCGGAGAGCGTCGTCAGCTTCGGTTCTCGCCGCGCGGTAAACCACGGTAACAGGGTTCCCCTTATCGCTTTCAATCACATAAGTCAGAGAAGCCACCTCTTTGTTGATAACACTATAGATGGCGGCGTCTGCGAACTCATCCGGGGCGTTAAACTCAAACCCCAGCATCTCCTTGATCTCAGCGGGCGTCGATTCCACAACCGGATTGGGCAACCCTACTGTCTCGCCGCCTTCAGGCGGGGCTGCCGGGGTTGTTTCCTGTACCGGCGGCTGTACTGGCGGGGCTGGCTGCTCCTGCTGTTTTTTTTTGCCGCAAGCTACGACAACAAGACCCAGCGCGCAGACGAGAACAATCACGCCGATTTTAACGGCGACAGATAACTTATTTTTGGTAAACATGGTTCTTTTTTCCTTTCTTTATCCCGCGGGCGTACCCGCTTGGGCAAAAGCCCGCTTATTTAAACCGCAGAATTACATCCGCGGACTATTATTATAGCACGAATACGTCAATTTGTGAAACCAAAAAAACATATCTCTCAGCGCAGGAAAAAGACAAAGGTGTCGATGATGAAAAGCGGGATGAGACAGCAAAGCGACCAGCCCATATAGCCGAAGAAACTCGGCATCTTGATGGAATTTTCCTCCGCGATGGAGCGCACCATGAAATTCGGCGCGTTGCCGATATACGTGTTGGCGCCCATGAATACCGCGCCGGCGGAAACAGCCAGCAAAATCTTTTCGGCGATAACCCCCGCCGCTGTAGACAGCCCTTCCACCGCGCCGAGGGAACCGGCGGTGGTCATGAACACGAGATAAGTCGGCGCGTTATCCAGGAAACTGGAGAGCGTCCCCGTCACCCAGAAAAACTGCCACGGATCCACCAGCCCCAGCTCGCCGCCGCGGGCCTTGAGGATAGCCAGGGCCGGAATCATCGTGATGAAAATGCCGATGAACAAACAGGCCACTTCCAGAATCGGACCCCAGGTGAAATGATTCAGTTCGCGATAAGTTTTTTTCGTGGTGACGATGGAAAGAATTCCCGCCGCCACTATGATCAGCATCTGGAGAATACTGTTAAACGGCAGGACTATGCCGGCGTAAACCGGTATGCCGTGCGCCTCGCCCGTCGCCTGGTCGGCGAAAAACGGCAGCCCGCTCACCAGACCGCTCAGGATAACGGCGCCGACGATCATGGCGATAAAAATCAGATTATGAATACCTTTCACGCGCAGAGGCTCTTTTACCTCCTCGGTCTCCGGCCCGCGGCCCTCAGCCAGCTCTTTTTTGTAAAGAACCGTGTCCATGATAAAAAAAGCGGCCAGCAGAATAACGGCGTTCAAAATCAGCAAGGGCAGCAGATTCATCGTCCAAAAGAAAGGCACGTTGCGGAGAAAGCCGAGGAAAAGCGGCGGATCGCCCACCGGCGTCAGACAGCCGCCGATATTGGAGACGAGGAAGATGAAAAACACGACGATATGCGCTTTTTTCCGCCGCCACTTATTCGCCCGGATAACCGGCCGGATGAGCAGCATACTCGCGCCGGTAGTGCCCACCCAGCTGGCGAGCAGCGTGCCGATCAGGAGCAAAATGGCGTTGACCCGCGGCGTTCCGGCCAGACTGCCGGTCAAAACGATGCCGCCGGCTACGGCGAACAGGCCCCAAAGCAATACAATAAAAGGCAAATAGTCCAAAAGCACGATTTCGATGAGTTCAAAAGCAGCTTCGCCCGGGCCGAAACCGATGGCGAAAGGAATGAGAAATACAGCGGCCCAGAACAGGGCTACCTGGAGCAGATGCTTCTCCCACCAGTGCGGGCGCACAAGCGGAAAAATCGCGATAGAAAGCAACATGCCAACAAAAGGTATAACGCTCCATATGGGTAATTCCAGGCCTAGCCCGCTGTGAGCGCTCTCTTCCCCTTCCGCGCTGTGCGCGGCGCCGTCCGCAACGCCGTCCGCAGCAAGCAGGGGCAAAGCCGGTATGATTAGCAGTACTAACAGGCAAAGCAGTGAAACTAACAGTTTGTGACGATACATGGTTCAGTCTCCCTTCCGTAAATGAAAGATTATCGACGTCCTTATTCAACCAGCTTTATTATAGCGAAAAAAGCCGAAAATTGGAAGGGGGAAAATTAAGATGAGTGAAAAAACATTAGTCCCATAATTAACAATAAATAGCAGGGGAAAGCCTTGATTTCTCAAAATTTCTCAAAATGCCGCCCAGGCCGGCGCCGCCGCGCGGGGAGCGGAGGCGGTCAGGGGCGGCGCCGCCGTTTCCAGGCGGGACTGAGTCACAATATCGGCGAATTGGCCGGAAACCATATGGAACAAATCCACCAGCGCCGGGTCAAAATGCCGGCCGCGGCCTTCCTCGATGATTTCCGCCGCTTCCTCCGGGCTGAAAGCTTTTTTGTACGGGCGCTCCGAGATCAGGGCGTCGTAAACGTCCGCGATCGCCATCAGCCGCCCTTCCAGCGGGATGCTCCTCTCGCTCAGTCCCAGGGGGTAGCCGGAGCCGTCCCATTTTTCATGATGCGTGCCGGCGATTATTTTCGCGTGACGCAAAAACTCGTGTTCCGCCGTGCGTTCCTCCATCCGCTTGATCGCGTTCACCCCGATCAGGACGTGAGTCTTCATTATCTCAAATTCATCTTTGGTCAGGCGGCCCGGTTTGTTCAAAATAGCGTCGCTAATGGCAATTTTTCCCACATCATGCAGTTGGGCGGATGGCAGCAGATAATCAAGGTTCCATCCGGAAAATTCATTGATGTAAATATTTTCCTCGATCAGTTTTTCAATCAGCAATTCCAGATATTTTTGCGTGCGCAGGACATGGCCGCCCGTGACGCTGTCCCGGAATTCCACCAGCTCCGCCACTATGCTGATGACCGCGCTTTCCATCTCCATCAGGCGCTGGTTTTTTTCCCGCACCTTTTCCTGCAAATTATCATTTTGCTTTTGCAATTGTCTGGCCTGCGCGGCCAGCAGCAGATGGGTCTCAATCCTTTTGCGCAGGAGCGGGGCGGAAAACGGCTTCAGAACATAATCGACCGCGCCCAGGTTCAGCCCTTCCAGCTCGCTGGCCTCGTCGTTTATCGCCGTGAGAAATATAACCGGGATATCCGTGTAAACCTCGCTTTGCTTCAGGCGGCGGATGGTCTCGTAACCGTTGATTTCCGGCATGTCGATATCGAGTAAAATGAGATCCGGGATAAATTTTTCCAGGCACTGAAACAGTTTAGCCGCCGAAGGGGCCGGAAACACCTCATAAAAAGCTTTCAGCATATTTTTGCCGATGGTGAGATTGGTCATATTATCGTCAACCAAAATGATTCTTTTCCTCTTGCCCGCCATTCCGCCGGTCATTCCATCGCTCATTCTGTCGCTCCTTCTGTCGCTCATTCTATCGGTCATTCCGTTTGTCATTCTATCCACACTCCTTTCGGTGCGAAGGCGGGGCGGGCGTTTTCCACCCGCTCCCCTTCCCCGCTCTTCCGCTCGCTCGCCGCCCCCGGCTCGCCGCCTAAGCCGCGCCGAGCCGGGCGCTGACGGCCGCGAATTCCATCTGATCAATTTTTTCCCGCAGCCAGGCGATCAAATCCGCCTCTTTTTCATAAGTGAACTCATCCAATTTCGCCATCACCTCGTCAATCCCATCCATATCGTATTCCGCGCAGCGCTCGGTCAGCAGGGCAAGCAAATCCCCGTCCGGCGCCTCTTTCCGGGGCTTGTTCCTCGCTCCGTCGCCGAGAGCCGCGTCCAGAGCGTCCAGCAAGGTTTCGGCCGCCGTGAGGAACTCCCCGTTCCGGCGGCGAACCAAATCGATATCCCCCGCCTTGGCCGCCTGCTCCAGCTCCGCCGCCATATCCCCGACGACGACGGCGCCGACCCCGCGGCTGCTTCCTTTGATCCCGTGAACAGTCACGGCATAGTCCGCCAGCCCCTCCGGCGCGACTGAGCGGATCTGGGCCAAAAGCGGGCCGGTGTTGGCGGCGTAAGAACGTAGTACCTGCACATAGACGTCTCCGTCGCCGCCGAACCGCTCCGCCCGCGCCCGCGGATCCAGCCCCGCCACGCCCGCCAAAGCTTCCAGCGCGGCGGCCTCGGCGCTGACAGTCTCAGCAGCGCCGGCCGCATCTCCGGGGCTGGCGGTCTCTCCAGCTCCGGCCGCCGGATTTTCCATGGTTTTATCCCGCACCCACCGGCGCATGACGGCATCCAGGCGGACGATATCAATGGGTTTGGAAATAAACGCCTGGAAACCGTTGTCCAAAAACATCTGCTCATTACCGATGACAGCGTTGGCCGTCAGGGCGATGATCGGCACATTCCGGGCGTATTCCGTCCCGATAGCCCGGATAAGGCGGGTCGCCTCCAACCCGTCCATCCCCGGCATCATATGATCCATAAAAACGGCGTTATACCTGATTTTTCCTTCCTCGATCGCCTGCACAGCCTCCCGCCCGCTGGTCACGCAATCCACCCGCATCCCGTAAGGCTTCATCATCCCTCGCGCCACATCCAGATTAGTGCGCACATCGTCCACGACCAGCACTTTGGCGTAGGGCATGGGGGTACGGTTCAGCTTCGCGTTGTTTAAGCGCTTGCTGTCGCAGTAGCGAAAATTCCGCAGATTTTTCGCCGCTTCCCGCCCGATGGTCACATCGTTGACGTATTTCTGCCGCAGCCGGGCGGTAAAAACGCTGCCCTTGCCGTACTCGCTCTCCGCTTTTACTTCGCCGTCCATCATCTCCGCCATCATCTTCGTGATCGCGAGACCCAGGCCCGTTCCCTCGATCAGCCGGTTGGATCTGGTATCCACCTGATTGTACTCCGAAAAAAGCTGGCGCAAATCCTCCGGTTTTATACCGATGCCGCTGTCCGCCACCCGGATCGTGAGCCACATATCGTCGCCCTCCCGCTCGCAGGTCAGAGACCAGGCCACCGTCCCCTCTTTGGTATATTTAAAAGCGTTGCTGAGAAGATTATTGCAAATCTGCTTGACCCGCAGCTCGTCCCCGTACAGGCAGGCGGGCAAGGTTTCGTCGATCTTCAGGTCAAAAGTCACCGGTTTGTCGCCGATCCGCATGATATTCAGCGTGACCGTATCGTTGATCAGGCTCGGCAAATCGTATTCCACGGGCATCAGCTCGAATTTGCCCGACTCAATCTTGGAAATGTCCAGAATATCGTTGACTATGCCCAGCAAAGTCATGCCGGCGTTATGAATTTTACCCAGATCCTCCCCTGCTTCGCCCTGCCCTTCCTCCGCGCCGAGCATCAGCTCCGAGAGACCGACCACCGCGTTGAGCGGCGTGCGCATTTCGTGGCTCATATTGGCCAAAAAACGGCTCTTGGCTTCGGACGCGCTCTGGGCGACTTCCGTCAGCTCGGCCAGATGGAGGTTTTGTTCCTCCACCCGCTGAAAAGGCTTGGCCAGCAGGCCGGAAAGATAAGCCGCGGTCAACAGACCCATGACCAGAAAAATAACGGCTGAGATTTGCAGACCCCGCTGCACCTGAGCGGCGGGACTTTCTTCCAGCGGCGCCGACACTCCCAGCGTCCAGCCGACTTTTGAGCCTGTGATCGGCGTATAGACGGCCAGGCGCTCCAGGCCGTGATAGTCGTAACGGCCCACGCCGCGGCCGCCTTGGGTCATCTGCCGCAAAAACTCGCCCATTCTTTCATACTTCTGGCTGATTGCCGCCAGCTCAATCCGCACTTCCCCGTCTTCTCTGCTGTTAAAACTGGAATTACCCACCATCGTTCCTTCGCTGTCCAGAATAAAAATGCTGCCCGTCTCCCATATGGTAAAATCTTCCATAATATCGTTGAAAATCGTCCCCGGTATGGTGGCGGACAAAATTCTCCCGCCCAGCGGCACATACACCTGAAATACCGGCTGCGCCGTTTTAGCGCTCCTGCGCGTGGTCTGGGTCAGCCGGACCGGCGAGATGACCGATTCGCCGGCAAAAGCTCTTTTTGCCTCTCTGCTCTGAACCAAGGACGAGGGGGTGAGCATTTCGCCGTAGGCCGCCATGACGCCGTCGATGTCAAATACTGTCAAAGATAAAAACAGTTCGTTTTTTTCCACCTGCTCCCGCAACCCCGCCCGCAATTCCTCGCCGCTCAGACCGGTCAATTCATGCGCCGCCGCCGCCGTGTTCGCCTTCAGCAGATTGATTTCGCTCGTGATCAGTTTGTCCGCGATGCCCGCCACCTCGAACATATCGTTTTCAATGGCTTCCAATAGATGGGGCTGGGTGAAAACCAGGCCCATGATCATGTTTGCGGCCGTGATCAGCAGGACGACCGCCGCGATAACCAGAAAAACCCTGATTCGTATAGTCATGTTTTTTCCCTCCTCATTCATATGGCCCGCAGGCAAATTGGGGCAATAGACTTGAATGATGTAAATCCACTTAATTAAGACCATAATAACCAGTTTTTTCATCACGTAATACACCCGGAAGCAAAATAGAATTATCACGTAATACACCCGGAAGCTAAACCGAATTATCACGTAATACACCCGGAGACTAGACCGGATTATCACGTAATACACCCGGAGGCTAAACGGAATAATCGCGTAATACACCCAAAAGGACATATAGAACAGTCACAAAATACACCCGCAATCGGCAGGTTTTTCGGCGCAAAAAACTTGACGCCGCCCGCCAAATCCATTATACTAAGGCTTACGGCGCACGGGCGGGATGTGGCGCAGCTTGGTAGCGCGCCTGCTTTGGGAGCAGGAAGTCGCAGGTTCAAATCCTGTCATCCCGACCAGCTATTTTTCTACATATTTTATAAAAACGTTACTTTTCCGGAGCATCCCCAACACAGCCGGCAAAAAATCCTTGATCGGCCTCTCAAAATCATGATATAATAACACCGCAAATATACTCAAAAAGGCGGTAATAATTATGCCATCAATTCGGCCCATATCTGATTTGCGGAATAATTCCAACGAAATAAGCGAGTTTTGCCGCGCTTCCCGCGAGCCGGTATTTATCACTAAAAACGGCGTGGGCGACATGGTCGTGTTAAGTCTTGAGATGTATGAACGTCAACAGGCGCAACTTGAGCTTTATGCTAAACTCGCCGAAGCAGAAGCGGAAATCGCCGCGGGCGCCGACGGAGTGGATTTTTTTGAATTTGCCCATATGCTCCGATCTGATATTCATGGAACAATATAGGGTAAAAATATTCACGGCCGCGCAAAATGATATGCGCGACATCGTGGATTATATTAATATGCTGTCGACCGATGCGGCAATACGCTATTATGACTTGATTATGGAAAA
>JAIRRL010000168.1 GCA_031255985.1 Gracilibacteraceae bacterium | reverse complement strand
GCTTTGGACTTATAAGCAATCCCATTTAATTAATTTTGGCCATTCCGCTGTTCTAAAATATTCCAAAACACATTCTTTTAGTTTATCAATTTCTACAATATTGTCTTTTGACAATTCTATTTCAGAACCTTTTATGTTTTCATAAAATATTTCTGTTCCGCTATTTTTTCTACTATCATTATTTGAGACAAATGCTTCGTCTTTAGTTAAATAGTAAATCACACAAAGAATGTTTCTTTTACCTGAATCTAAACTCCTCTTCGCGCCAATTTCCCACGGCCAGGCCGCCTTCGCTCAGCTGACGGCGAACGTATTTTCCCATAGCCTTGGGGCCGCAGAAATACACATCCGGAGTTTCGCCGGCGGTGAAAGCCTCTTTGAGGTATTCGGCCTGGAGGTAGCCTTTTTCCGTGTAATCGATCAGATGAACCCGGAGACTGCCTCCCTGGGGCAAAGAACCCAGCTCTTCCAGGTAGGGGGCGTCCGCCGCGCTGTCGTAAGCGTAGAAGAGGTCTATCTTAAATGTCTCTGGAATACCGGAGCGGATAAAGCTCCGGAAAGGGGCGACGCCGATGCCGCCGGCGATCCAGATCTGGCGGTTCTTGCCGGCGCGGAAGTTAAACCGGCCCCTGGGCCTGCTTACGCTGAATTCATCGCCGGGTTTTATCTGACTGACCAGCCTGGCCGTGTGATCCCCCAGGTTTTTAACGGTAAACTGCACATTTCCCGCCGTAAAACTATCGCTGACGGTGAAGGGATGGGACGGGAAACGCAGGCGCCGCTCCCGGAATTTTACAAAGATAAACTGCCCCGGCGTGAATCCGGGACTTTCTGACCCGCCGCCCGAGCGCTCTCCGGTAATCTGCAGGGTTCCGTTCGCGACGGCGACAGTTCGGGCGACTCGGAAACGATAAGGAAAAGCGGCGGCTTCATAGATAAAAATAGAATAAAAAGCGCATACCAGCCCTGTCAGATTTACCACGTTCAGCCACAGACTGAAGGCCGTCGGGGCGAATACCGCGTATTCCGAGGATCGGTAGTAGTGAACCAGACCGGCGATATAAGGCAGCAGCAGCCAGGCGTGCACTGCTTTCCAGGGTTCGTATTTCAGCTTCCGGGCGATAAAAGCGAAGAGTACCAGTATGACAAACAGCAGCAGACTGGGCCAGCCCAGCATGACAGGCCCTTCTTCCGGGCCGGCGACGCCTCTGGAGACGACGAGCGGATGGTTGACCGCCAGGACGATGATATGGGCGGCCACCAGCAAGAGCGAGACGACGCCTAAGCGTTTGTGGAACGAGTACGCCTTATCCATTCCATCAAAGACAGCGTCCAAAACGGCAAACCGCCCGGCGGTAAAAAACAGCAGGGCAAAGCCCAGCAAGGACAACGCTCCCAAGAGCTGCGAAGTTTTCATATATAAGGGCGTTTCCTCCAAAGGCGGCGTCGCCAGCCAGCAAAACACGGTAAGCAGAGTCAGGGCCATCAGCAGCAAATGCTCTTTTTTCACATCAATCGCCTCCTCTTCATCTTATCAGAATCCCTTCACCTTATCAGAATTCCTTCAACATAAGGATCAGGAGAAAATTCCGGCTCCAAAGTTGTTCCGGCATTCTCACTCACCCCCCGCGTTGTCGTACAGCCGCCTGAGCAGTTTGAGCAGCTTCCGCTGATCGCCGGCCGACAAGCCGTTTGTTATCACGGTCATGCCTTCCACGGCCAGGGGCATCAGTTTTTCCCGGAGCGCCCTGCCGGCGGGCGTCAGGAAAATCCGCCAGATTCGCTTGTCTGTCGCGTCCGGCTCGCGTCTGATCAGCTGTTTCTTCATCAACTTGTCCAGAATCCGCGCCGTATTTGGGGCGTCCTTGCTGACCAGCGCAGCCAGATCTCTGGCGATGACGCCGTCCCGCTCCCAGAGCCGGTTCAAAACCGCCCACTGCTCCGGCGTAATCCCATGCGGCTTCAGATAATGGATCCAGAGCTTCTTCACCTGGGTGTTCGCGCGATTCAGATGAAAACCGATTGAATCGTCCAGTCTCAGTTCCATGGCGTCTCAAACCCTTTCCCGCGCATAAATTGTCATGACAATTTTATTGTTGTTGCGACAAGTATATAGCAACGCTCGTCTTCTGTCAAGCTGTTCCAATTACATATGTTAAAATATCCGCAAAAATATGGCGGGCAATTACTCAAAGGATTCCGGTTAGGCCGTCTCTGGCGGATAGACAAGCGCGATCTAATGGAATACATCGACCGTTGCCGGGGCGCACTTGAAATAAAAGCAGCGCAAAGGCGCAAACCGCGCGGTTCCTGGTGTCAGCCCAAAACCGCGCAACGCCCCCGCTCCAAGTAGCGGAATCCGTTTTAAAAAAATAGCCGCTCTTAGCTGTAAGGAGTTGGCGAAACTCTTGCCATAAGTTATAATACTTGCGAGAGCAGAAAAGGAAGGAGAACTCGTGAAAAACGGAAAAAACTCTCAAAGTATCCAGCCAACGAAGGGAGGTTTTAGAGAAGCTCCTTCTGATGGTGACGCTACTGCGGAGGTGGAGGAATAAACACACAAGTATCTCCAACCATCAAAATATATCATATTCTCCACATCAGCAAACTACCCGCCATCCTGGCGGAGAATCACCTGCTTTCGGATGCGGAGGTGCAGCGTCGCGCTCCTGCGGGCGAGACCGTCGGCATGAAGGAAATCAAGCGGCGGCGTATGGAAGAACTGGCGCTTTCCAGTCATCCCGGTCTGCACGTCGGCGAGTGCGTCCCGTTCTATTTCTGCCCGCGTTCGGTGATGCTGTATATGTTCCATAGGCGGAACCATCCGGATATCGAATACAAGGGCGGTCAAGAACCGATTTTGCACCTGATGGCGGACTTTGCCCGGACGGTGGAATGGGCGAATCAACAAGGTCTGCGATGGGCTTTCACAAACTCCAACGCCGGATCTCGTTACTTTGAGGATTTTTCCGATGAAAACGACCTGAACAAGCTGGATTGGGAGGCTGTCCATGCGACACAGTGGAGCGGGCATCAGGACAAAAAGCAGGCGGAATTTCTGGTTGAAAACCGCTTCCCGTGGAAACTGGTGGAAGGTATCGGCATATACTCTTTCGAATGGGCGGGCAGAGTAAACAAGATGCTTGAGGGTAGCAGCTATAAACCACCTGTCAAGCCGAAACCTGAATGGTATTATTAAGCGCGGAGGTGAAATCATGCTCAGATTTGTAACAGGCAATCTGTTTGACAGCAAGGCCGAAGCTGTCGTGAATACGGTGAACTGCGTCGGAGTCATGGGACGCGGAATCGCGCTGCAATTCAAGAGGCAGTACCCGGACAACTTTAAGGCTTACGTGCTGGCCTGCAAACGGGGCGAGGTTGTTCCCGGCAAGATGTTTGTCTTTGAGCTGAATTCGCTGGTGAACCCTCAATACATCGTCAACTTCCCGACCAAGCGCCACTGGCGTGGGGCAAGCCGGATTGAAGATATTCATGAGGGACTTGTTGATTTAGCCGGCGTCATCCATGACCGCAAGATAACTTCTATCGCAATACCACCGCTGGGAGCCGGCTTGGGCGGACTTGACTGGAAACTGGTAAAGGCAAAAATCGAAGCCATTCTCGCGCCTCTTTCCGGGGCTGATATAGAAGTATTTGAGCCGGCCGGGGCGCCTGCCGCGGAACAGCTAGTCCGAAATAAAGCTGTTCCGAATATGACGCCGGGGCGCGCCGCTCTGGTAAGCTTGGCCTATCGGTATCTGGGCGGTTTACTTGACCCGTTTGTGACCTTGCTGGAACTGCATAAGCTGATGTATTTCTTGCAGGAATGCGGCGAGCCGTTGCGCCTTCGCTATGCGAAAGCGCCGCATGGTCCATATGCGGAAAACCTGTCCCATGTGTTGAACGCCGTAGAAGGACATCTGCTCTCCGGCTATGCCGACGGCGGCGACGAACCGGATAAACAAATCAGAATCATTCCAGGTGCGGAGCGTGACGCCAATGTTTTTCTCTCCCAAAACGCCGATACGGCTCAACGCATAGACCGAGTAGCCGAACTGACCAGCGGCTATGAAACCCCGTTTGGAATGGAGTTGCTGGCGACAGTGCATTGGGTGGCAAAAAATGAAGCCCAGACGATGCCGGAAATCATCGACGCAGTGTATGCCTGGGGACTGCAAAAACGCAAATTTAGCCAGCGGCAAATTGGTATAGCTATGGAGCAGCTTGTACGTCAAGGCTGGATTCCGGAATCAAGATGAGAGATATTTTGAGTGAAGCAAACGCGAGCATATATCTTCATGTCACGAAAGCAAGGGCGGCGGAGACAAATAAATTATTTTCAAAACTCATCGCACCCTTGCTAACACAAAACGTTAGCAATTAAAAATGGAGACGGTACTGTTCCCCCGCTTCATTGCCATAATTTCCCACACGACCGCGTCAATCAGCCGGCTCGCTGCGGCCTGATTGACGCGGCGGCGTTTATATGCTACAATTTTGCCGTCCCTGCAGATTGTGCGCTGTCGCTTGCGCCGCCATTATCTTGCCGCTTGTGGAAACGGCAAGATAATGGCGGGATCGGGGAGGGTTAGTCCGTGATAAAAATACTCGGTTTGCGCAAACGCTTCGGTCAGCTGGAAGTCCTCAAGGGAGTCGATCTGACAGTCAAGCGGGGCGAAAAAGTCGTCGTCATCGGGCCTTCCGGCTCCGGCAAAAGCACGATGCTCCGTTGCCTGAATTTGCTGGAGCAGCCGAGCGGCGGCCAGATCTTTCTGGACGGCGAAGAAATCACGGCCGGCGGCGTCGATGTCAACCGCGTCCGGGCCAAAATGGGCATGGTTTTCCAGCAATTCAACCTTTTTCCTCATCTGACCGTCCTGGAAAATATCGATCTCGCCCCCGTGCGCCTGAAGAAAAAAACCAAGGCGGACGCGGAAAAAACCGCCCGCGCCCTGCTGGACAAGGTGAATCTGGCAGACAAGGCGCACTCGTTTCCCGGCCAGCTTTCGGGGGGCCAGAAACAGCGGATCGCCATCGTGCGGGCCTTGGCGATGGAACCGGAAATCATGCTGTTTGACGAGCCGACCTCCGCCCTCGACCCGGAAATGGTGGGCGAAGTGCTGGGCGTGATGCGCGACCTGGCGGAAGAAGGAATGACGATGATCGTCGTAACCCATGAAATGGCCTTTGCTCGCGAAGTCGCCTCCCGCGTCCTTTTCATGGACGAAGGGGTGATCGTGGAAGAGAACACGCCGCGCGAGTTTTTTGCCCGGCCGGAGCAGGAGCGGACGAAACTGTTCCTGCGCCGGGTGACGCATGCGCTTTGAGCGCGGTTTGTTTTTATATATAATAAAGAACAGTCACAAGAAGATGAAGAAGAAAACCGCTAACAAAAGAAAGGGAGAAAAAACATGGGAAAAAAACATTCTGTCACCAGACTGATCCTGCTCACAGCGGCGCTGCTCACTCTCCTGCTGACCGCGGCTTGCGGCGGCGCTCCGGCGGCGGCGCCGCCGGCAAGCAATCCGCCTGCCGACGCCGGCGGCGACCAGGCGGCGGCGGCGGAAAAACTCATCATTGCCACCAACGCGGAATTTCCGCCCTTTGAGTTCATTTCCGAACAGGGCAGCGGCGTAATCGGCGAATATGACGGCGTGGACATCATGCTGGCCCAGGCTTTGGCGGCGGAACTCGGCATGGAAGTGGAAATTTCCAACATGGATTTTGACGCCATCATTCCCGCTGTCATCTCCGGCAAAGCGACCGTCGGCATCGCCGGCATGACCATCACGGAAGAAAGGCTCGCCAACGTCGATTTTTCCATCCCCTACTGGGTAGCCGTGCAATCGATCATCGTTCCCGCCGAATCTGAAATCGCGGGCGTTGACGACTTGCAAGGCAAAAAAGTCGGCATCATCACTGGTTTCACGGGCGACATAGCTTTAAGCGCGATCGGCGGCATTGACCTCCAGCACTACAAAAAAGGCGTGGACGCCGTCCTGGATTTGAACAACGGCCGGATCGAGGCTGTCGTCATCGACTCGCCCACCGCCCATAAACTGATCGCCAATTTCCCCGACATGCGCGCTATTGACGACGATCCGGTTTTTGAAACGGAATCCTACGCCATCTGCGCGGCCAAAGGCAATGACGAATTCCTGGCCAAACTCAACGCCGCGCTGCAAACCCTCATCGACAACGGCGAAATCGAAAATTTTGCCGCCGAAGTGGACGCGCGCCTGTAAGCGGAGACAAAAATGAATTTTCAGCGGCTTATCCTTGCATTGCAGAATTTCTGGGGAGATGAGGGCTGTCTCATCGCTCAGCCTTACGACATGGAAAAAGGGGCCGGAACAATGAATCCGGCCACTTTTTTACGAGTATTGGGGCCGGAGCCTTGGAAAACAGCCTATGTCGAACCGTCGCGCCGCCCGACAGACGGGCGTTACGGTGAAAACCCCAACCGGCTGCAACATTATTTCCAATATCAGGTAATTATGAAGCCTTCCCCCCCTGACGCTCAGGAGCTATATCTCCGGAGCCTGGAGCGGCTGGGCGTCGTCGCGGCTGACCACGACATCCGTTTTGTCGAGGACAACTGGGAATCGCCGACCCTCGGCGCCTGGGGCCTCGGCTGGGAAGTCTGGCTGGACGGAATGGAAATCACGCAATTCACTTATTTTCAGCAATGCGGCGGCCTGGACTGCAAGCCCGTCAGCCTGGAAATAACCTACGGCCTGGAACGCCTGGCCACCTATCTCCAGGGCAAAGACAGCGTTTTCGACTTGGAATGGGCCGGCGGCGTGACTTACGGCGATCTGTACCATGAAAATGAAGTCGAAAATTCCAGGTATAATTTTGAGCTGGCGGACGCCGCCGCGCTCAGAACCTGGTTTGACATGTACGAGGCGGAAGCGGCGCGGGCGGCGGAAGCGCGGCTCGCGACCCCGGCCTACGACTATGTTCTCAAATGTTCCCATACATTCAATCTTCTGGAAGCGCGCGGCGCTATCAGCGTGACGGAGAGGACGGGGTATATCGGCCGCGTCCGCCGTCTGGCCCGCCTGTGCGCCCAGCTGTACGTCGAGGAGCGGGAAAGACTCGGTTTCCCGCTCCTGGGCAAAGAGAGGAAATCATGAGCCGGGATTTTTTACTGGAAATAGGCATGGAGGAAATGCCGGCCAAATTCGCGCCGGACGCCGCCCGGCAGCTAAAAGAAAACGCGCTGGCGCGCCTTGCGGCCTTGCGCCTTGATTTTGCGGCCGTAACCGTTTACGTCACGCCCCGCCGCCTGGCTCTGCTCGTGTCCGCCCTGGCCGAACGGCAGGCGGACACGCGGGAAGAAACGCGCGGCCCGGCCCGGAAAGCGGCTTACGACGAGGCGGGCCAGCCGACAAAGGCCGCGCTCGGTTTCGCCGCCGGCCAGGGGGTAAGGCCGGAAGATCTGTTCGTCCGGGATTTCAAAAACATCCCCTATGTCTACGCCAGCCGCTTTCAGGCCGGAGCGGCGGCGGCGGAACTGCTGCCCGCTTTTTGCGCTGAAATCATCGCCGGCCTGCGTTTTCCCAAACCGATGCGCTGGGGGGACGGGGACGCCCGTTTTGCCCGCCCTCTGCGCTGGCTGGTTGCGCTTTACGGCGCGGAGATCCTGCCGCTGAGTTACGCCGGTCTGACGGCGGGACGCCTTTCCCGCGGCCATCGCGTGTTGGGCGGCGAAGTGACCGTTCCGGCGGCGGGCGATTACGCGCGGGTTCTGGCCGAATCCGGCTTTGTCCTGGCCGAGCGGGAGCGGCGGCGGGAAACGATCCGGAGCCAGGTGGATCAAACCGCGGCAGCCCTTGCCCCGGGGGCGGCGGCCGATATAACGGAGGCGCTGCTGGATGAGGTGACTGATCTGGTGGAGTACCCGACCGCTTTCTGGGGCCGCATACCCGCCGAATTCATGACTTTGCCGGAGGAAGCGACGACGACGCCGATGCGGGAACATCAGCGCTATTTTCCCACGCGGGCGGCCGGCGGCGCCTTGCTGCCCTATTTTATCGGCGTGCGCAACGGGGACGCCCGCAGTCTGGACACGGTCAGGGCCGGGAACGAAAAAGTCCTGCGGGCGCGGCTGGCGGACGCGGCCTTTTATTTTCACGAGGATTTGAAAAAACCGCTCGCCGATTACGTCCCGGAGCTGGATCGCGTTACTTACCACGAACGCCTGGGTTCGGCCGGCGCTCGCGTCAAACGGCTGCGCCGCCTGACGGCGGCGCTGGCGGCGGAATTCGCCTTGGATCCCCTTCAGGCGGAACGGGCGGACAGGACGGCTTTGCTGGCCAAAGCTGATCTGGTCACGCGCATGGTGTATGATTTTCCGGAACTGCAGGGGATTATGGGCGCCCATTACGCCAAGGCGGCCGGCGAGGAAGATGAAGTATGCGCCGGTATCCGCGAACATTACCAGCCCCGCTTCAGCGGCGACGCTCTCCCTGTTTCCCGGCCGGGCGTCCTGGTCAGCCTGGCGGATAAACTGGACGCTGTCACCGGCTGTTTCGCCCTCGGTCTCATCCCGACCGGCTCCCAGGATCCCTACGCCCTGCGCCGCCAAGCTTTGGGCGTCGCGGCGATTTTGGCGCGGGAACCGGCCGATCTCGACCTCGGCGTCCTCCTGGCCGCCGCTTACGACGGCCTGCCGCGGCAGGAAAGCGGCCAGCTCGCGCCGTGGGCGGAAATAGAGGAACCGCTGCGGGAATTCTTCCGCCAGCGGCTCAGATTTTTGCTCATGGAAAACGGCTGGACTTACGACGCCGCCGACTGCGTTCTGGCGGCGAACGCAAGCCGCCCCTACGCGGCGACGGCGCGGGCCGCCGCGCTGGCGCGGGCGCGGACGGAGGACGGCTTCACTGATTTTGTCAACGCTTACACCCGCTGCCTGAATTTGAGCGGCCCGGCCGGACAAACGGCGGCCGGGCCGACGGACGCGGCGGCGGACGAACTCTTGACCGAACCGGCCGAGCGGGCGCTGCTGGCGGCGCTGGCGGCGGTCGCCTCCCCGGTGGCGGCGGATGCGGCCGCCGGGGATTTTTACGGCGCTTACAGCCGGGCCGCCGCTCTCGTAGCCCCGGTGGCCGCTTTGTTTGATTCCGTGATGATCATGGCGCCGGAGGCAGCTTTGCGGGCGGCGCGGCTGGCCCTCCTTGGCCGCTGCGTCCGGACGCTGGGCGTTTTGGGCGATCTGACCTTATTGGCCCCCGCTCCCTTAAAGCGGGAACAGTGAAAAAAGACGGGGCGGAGCGGGAGGGAATGACGCTCCGCGCGGGACTTATCTGCGCGATCGTCTGTTACGCTCTCTGGGGAGTGCTGCCGGTTTACTGGAAAGCGCTCTCCTTCATTCCGTCCCCGGAAATATTCGCCCACCGCGTATTGTGGTCTTTCGTCTTCATGGCCGTCGTCTGCGTCTTCTGGCGCCGCTTTGACCCGCGCCCCTATTTTCGCGACCGGCGCGCCCTCCTTCTCCTGGCCGCCGCCGGCGCGGCCGTCTCCTGCACCTGGGGAATTTATATTTACGCCGTCAACAGCGGCCATATCGTGGAAGCCAGTCTCGGCTACTATATCAACCCGCTTTTGTCCATTATCGCGGGCGTGGTTTTTTTTGGCGAAAAACTGACCGCGTTCCAGAAAATCGCGACCGGGCTGGCGGCCGCCGGCGTCCTCTATTTTTCCTTCGACTACGGCGTATTTCCCTGGATTTCGGTCGCCCTGGCCGTTTTTTTCGGCTTGTACGGCGCTTTAAAGAAAAAAGGCGGCTACCCGCCCGCCCCGGCCCTCGCCATCGAAACGTCTTTGATGGCTCCGCTGGCCGTAGTGTTCATCATTTGCACTTTTGCCCGCCCGGAACGGGTATTTTTGACGATGAACGGCCCCTGGCCCCCCTGGGGCGCCGTCGCCGGCCTGATCTGCGGCGGCGCGGTGACGGCGGCGCCGCTTTTGCTTTTCGCGCGGGCGGCCAATTCCGTCCCTCTTTCCACCATCGGCTTCACCCAATACCTGAGTCCGACCCTCAGTCTGCTCATCGGCGTCTTTGTTTACAAAGAACCGTTCACCCAGGCGCATCTCATCTGTTTCGCCCTGATCTGGACGGGACTCCTGCTCGTGAGCCTCGAAGCCGCCCGGCGGCGTCCGGCGGAGACTTAACAGCCGCCGGTTTTTGTTACAAAAGGCCCTCGGCCGCCATTCGCCGCGCCGCCAGGAGATTGGCCTCCCGCGTGTAATGGATGGAAACGCCCCCCTGCATATATGCCGTGTAAGGCGGGCGCAGCGGCCCGTCGGCGGAAAACTCCGAGGTGGCCCCCTGAATAAAAACCCCGCCCGCCATGAGGATTTCGTCCGCGTAACCGGGCATCGGCGCCGGTTCAGGCCGCACGTGCGCGTCTATCGGCGTTCCGCTTTGCAGGCCCCGGCAAAAAGCCGTCAGGCGTTCCGCGCTGCCGAGTTCGACGGCCTGAATGATATCCGCGCGCGGTTCCGTCGCCGCCGGCCGGGCGGTAAAACCCAGGGCCGCCCAGAAAGCGGCGGTGAAAATCATGCTTTTTACGGCTTCCGCCACTGTCAGGGGGCTGAAAAACAGGCCCTGCAAAAGGAGACGGCGCGCGTCCAAGGAAGCGCCGACCTCCATGCCGATGCCGGGGGCGGCGAAACGATCCGCCGCCATTTCTACCAGTTTTTTCCTGCCGGCGACATACCCGCCGGAGGGGGCCAAAGTTCCGCCCAGGTTTTTGATCAGCGAACCGGCCATGAGATCGGCGCCGGCGTCGCCCGGTTCCGTTTTTTCCACAAGCTCGCCGTAACAATTGTCCACGAATACATAAATCTCAGGGAAATTTTCCTTCGCCCAGGCGATAAAACCGGCGATGGCCGCCATGGACAGGGAGCGCCGCCCGGCGTAACCCGCGGAGCGCTGCAGCAAAAAAAGCCGCGTCTCCGGCCGCGCCGCCGCCCGCACAGCCGGAAAATCCACCTGACTTTGCCCGGTCAGGGGTACGGCGGTAAAACTCACGCCCCATTCCCGTAAGCTGCCCCTTTCCCCCCGCGTCCCGATCACCGGCAGCAAGGTGTCGTAGGGCGACCCGGTCACCGAAAGCGCGTGGTCGCCGGGACGGAGGACGCCGAACAGGGCGGCGGCGATGGCGTGGGTGCCGGAGACAAACTGATGGCGAACCAGGGCGCTTTCCGCCCCCAGCACCGCCGCGACCACTGAGTCCATGGCGGCGCGGCCCGCGTCGTCCAGCCCGTAGCCCGTGGAGCCGTGCAGATGATAGGAGGAAATGCGGGCCGCTTGAAAAGCCCGCAGCATTTTGCGGTGGTTATGGGCGGCGATTTCCTCCAGGCGCGGGCCTTGGCGGCGCAGGGCTTCGTCCCCCTGAGCCGCCGCCGCCGCCAGTTTGGCCGGCGGCGACGCGAAAGAGGCGGCGGTAAAATCTATATTGGGATTTTTTTCCATTAAACCTCCAGCGGCGAGCGTCTTTTGTCGCCCTGGCAGAAAAGGGCGGTGCGCGTGATGGTTACGCCGTTTTTATCCCAGGGCAGGGCAAGGAATTCACACAGAGATTCGATCACGTCCGCCGCCTTGGCGGAGCCGGCGGCGGTCATCTTTATCTCCAGGTCAAGCTCCAGACCCGGTTCCGTAGCGGCGGCGGACGCGGCTTCTTCCGCCGCCGCGTCCGCGCCGCCCCCATCCGCAGGCGCCGCAGCGCCTGCAGCCGCCCGGCGCAGGCTCAGACGGCTGATAAACGGCCGGATGTTCTTGGTGACCGGCGCGGCGCCGCCTTTGCGCTTCGTGACCAAAATTTCCGGCTGCCGCAGCCACGCCGTCAACCCCGCCTCCACTTCCGCCTCCGGCCGCGCCGCCGTCAGCGGTACGAACACCAGGTAACAGGCCAGGTCAATCACCGCCGTCAGCGCCGGAGCGCCGGGCGGCAGCGTCCTGAAATCCAGGACGCGGATGGTGGGCGGCATTTCGCGCCGTAAGGCGCGAACCGCCGCCACGGGGTCGGGCAGCCGTGGCGTGTCATTTATTTCCACATCCACGTATTCAGCCAGCCCTTCCGCCCCCACCGCCAGCGGCGGCCCAAAGGATATGCGCGCGTGCGGGTTAAATCCCTGCGAGCGGGCCACGTCCACGCCCGCGCGCCGCAAGGCCCTGGTGAAAAACCTGGTTAAATCAAGATGGGCGACATATTTGGCTTCGGCCAATTTACAGTAAACAAGACGTATTTTCATACCGAATCCCCGCAAACTCCGCACAGACCGCAAACGAGACGGCAGTCCGCCGTTTTTTCGCCCCGCTCCGCCTTGAGGGCCTCCGCGCGCAAAAACTCCTTGGCGACTCCCGCGCTCAAATGATCCCAGGGCAAAGCCGCCGCCAAATCTCTCGCGCCGGTGAAATCCCCGGCGCTGAGATTCGTTTTCCGGAACGCCTCCCGCCAAATCTCCGGCCGGAACCACTCGCTCCAGCTATCGAACATGGCCCCGTCGTCCGCCAAAACCTCCAGCAGCCTGGCCACCCGCCTGTCGCCGCGGGCGAGCGCTGCTTCCGCCACGCTCATATCCGCGTCGTGATACTGGAGCCGCACGGGCGAGCGCCGCAGTTTTTCCCGTAAATAAGCCTGTTTGGCCAAAATAGTGTCTCTGTCGTCCTGCGCCGCCCACTGAAAAGGGGTATGGGGCTTGGGCACGAAAGTGCTGACGGAGACCGTAACCCGCGCCCCGCCCCGGCGACCGCCCCCCGCCGCCAGCACCGCCTCCGCCTGCGCGGCGATCCCGTCCAAATCCTCTTTGGTTTCCGTCGGCAAACCGATCATATAGTACAGCTTGATATTGCTCCAACCCGCGGCGAAAGCGGCGGCGACCGTCCGCAGCAGGTCTTCGTCCCGGACGCCTTTGTTGATCACGTCGCGCAACCGCTGAGTTCCGGCTTCCGGCGCGAAGGTCAGGCCGGATTTGCGTGTTTTTCCCACTTCCGCCGCCAAATTCACGTCAAAGGAATCCACCCGCAGCGAGGGCAAAGAAACGTTTACCCCCAAACCGGCCATATCCGCCGTCAAAGCGCGCAACAGACCGCCCACTTCGGAATAGTCTCCCGTGGAAAGGGAAACCAGCGATATTTCCTCATAGCCCGTCGCCTGCACTATCTCCCGCGCCTGCCGGCGCAAAAGCTCCGGCGCGCGTTCCCTGAGCGGCCGGCCCGTCATCCCGGCCTGGCAAAAACGGCAGCCCCGCGTACAGCCGCGCATGACTTCAAGCACAACCCGGTCATGCACCGTTTCGTTATAGGGGACGAGACAGCGGATGGGGAAATAGGTTTTGTCCAAATCCGTAACCGCCGCTTTTTGCACCGGCGCCGGGGCGGACGTTTCCGCCCTGACGCCCTGAAAAACGCCGCGCCCGTCCACGACCGGCGTGTAAAGAGCCGGCGCGTACACGCCCCGGCGGCCTGCCAGCCGGCGCAGCGTTTCCGGACGCGGCGCGCCGCGCCCGGCGTCCGCCCCGATTTGCTCCAGCACGGCGGGCAGCAGTTCTTCTCCGTCGCCCAGCAGAAAAAGGTCAAAAAACGGCGCCAGCGGTTCCGGGTTATACGCGCCGGGGCCGCCGGCTATCAGCCAGGGCCACTTGCCCTCGCGCCGCTGCTCGCTGCGGCGGGGAATTCCGGCTAAATCCAGCATATGGAGAATATTGGTATAGGAAAGTTCGTACTGAAGCGTCGCCCCCAGCGCGTCAAAAGCGCGGAGCGGCCGGAAAGACTCCAGTCCGTAAAGCGGGATGCCTTCCTCCCGCATTTTTGCCGCCATATCCGGCCAGGGGGCGAAGGCGCGCTCGCAAAGGAAGCGCGGATCGTCGTTCACCAGCCCGTAAAGTATGCGCAGAGCCAGATTGGACATCGCCACTTCGTACACGTCAGGAAAAAGAAAAGCCATGCGCACTTTAGCCGCCGCCCAGTCCTTGCGGGCCATATTCCATTCGCCGCCGACATAGCGCCCCGGCTTGACCACGGCCGGCAAAACGCGATCCAGAGCCTGCCGCAGCTGCGCCGGCTCGTTGTATTTACTTATCATACCGTCAATTTTACATGACATATTTCCGCTTGTCAATTCGCGCGCTTCTCGCCTCATCAAAAGCAGGCCGCCCACGGCGGGGCGCGTCCCCTGAGTTCTTGCCTTGATGAATTTTTTTGTAAAAATACTGAATACTCTTGTTTTCACTCAGGGTTCACTCAGAATTCCGTGGTATACTTTAAGTGTCAGAGAGTATGAAATATTCCGACCTATGTAACATTTTGTATGAAATGTTACTTGGGCCGGAATCCTTTATTTATCAGCCTTTTCAGCCCCCCTTTTTATGGAATTTGCGGCGGCGGCGTTCGCCGTCTTTTTTTGGCCCCTGTTC
>JAIRRL010000142.1 GCA_031255985.1 Gracilibacteraceae bacterium | reverse complement strand
AAAGCGCCGCCAGATGTTCCCGCCAGCGGGCGACTAAACCACTGCCGTTTTCCAGTTGGGGAAAACCGTCATACTCCCCGGCGGCGGGGATTTCCGCCCCCGCCAGCAAATAAAACTCGTCGGCAAAATAAACCAGCCGCCTGCCGCGGCGGGACAGGAATTCGGCTTGCCATTCCTGTCCCGCCGCGAGGACGGCGCGCGCCTCCTCAGACCGAACCGGTCTGAGGGCGGTCAAACCGGCGCGACGCCGGGTCAGTCCCACGGGAACCACGCCGATTGACCGCACGGCGGAGAATTCCGCCAGGGCGCGCACCGTCGCGGACAGAACGGCGCCGTCGTTCACGCCCGGCACAAGCACTATCTGCGTATGCAGCGGAACGGCGGCTCGGTTCAAAGCCCGGATCTGTCCGCGCAGGCGACCGGCGCGGGGATGTCCCATCATGAACATGCGTACTTCCGGATCCCAGGCGTGGACGGAAATATACAGCGGGCCGACTCGTTCGCTGATTAGCCGCCGCCACTCGTTTTGCGTCAGATTGGTCAAAGTGATGTAACTGCCCTGGGCGACGGAGAGCCTGTAATCGTCGTCTTTGATATACAGGCTCCGGCGCAGGCCGGGCGGCATCTGATCCACAAAACAAAAAAGGCAGCGGTTGCGGCAGCGTTTTATTCCGCCCGCCCCGACGGCGGCCACCTCAATGCCTAAGCTCTCCCCTTCCCCGCGCTCAATCTCCAGCTTCCATATTTCTCCATCCGGTTTTTGCACATAGAGAACGAAGGAGGACGCGGCGGTAAAATGCTGCAAATCAAGGATATCTTCTATTTCGTGTTCATCCACCTGCAAGATAATATCGCCCGGCGCCACTTCCAGTTCCGCGCCGATGCCGTCCGCCGCCACCGCCGAGACCACGAGTCCTTTTTTACTAATTTTGTCCTCCGCGCCGGGACTCATCCGCGTGAAACGCTGAGAACCACGCCGATGCTGAACATGGTTGTAATCAGCGAAGTGCCGCCGTGGGAAATAAGGGGCAAAGTCACGCCCGTGATCGGCATCAGTCCTGTCATAACCGCCATATTCACGCATATCTGCAAAGCCAGCATGGTCGTCAGGCCAAACGTCAGATAACGGCCGAAATCATCGCGGCATTTGCTCGCAACGGCAAAACAGCGGAAAATGAGGACGCCAAAGAAAACGATCAGCATTAAGGTCAGGAAAAATCCCAATTCCTCGCCGATGATAGCGAAAATAGAGTCGGTGTGGCTTTCCGGCAGCCAGTATTTCTGCTCACTGGCGCCAACGCCGACGCCGAACAACTCCCCGCGGGCAAAAGCCAGTTGAGCCTGCACATACTGTAAACCGATCCCGTTCGGGTCGGCCCACGGATCCAGCCAGCCTTTAATGCGATTCATCTGATAAGGATTGTTCCCTATGACCCAGGTCAAAGCGGCGGTTCCCAGCGGCAGCGCCGCCAAAAACCACCGGGCCGAAAGTTCCGTTTGCAGAAACAGAAAATAACAACTGCCGGCGATGATGACCGCCGTGCCCAAATCCGGTTCTTTGATGATGAGAAACAAAAAAAGGCCCGTGACAAACAAAGGAATGAGGACTTGTCTTAACTTCCGCGCCGGCGCTCTGGCCAGCCACCAGGCCAGAAAAAGAATCAGCGCCAGCTTGGCCGTCTCCGACGGCTGAAACTGAATTCCGGCCAGCTCAATCCAGCGGGTGGCGCCGTTTTTGGTAACTGAAACAGCGGGAACATGTACTAAAACAAGCGTCAAGCCCGTCAAAATTACAGCGGGCAAGGCGAAAAACCGAAACCAGCGGTAAGGAATCAGCGCGGCGGCCAATGCGGCCGCCGCGCCCACCGCCGCCAGTTTCATCTGGCGGACGGCGAAATAGTAGGGACTTAGCTTATTATTGACGGCGTAAGCCGAACTCGACGTCATAATCATCGTAATCCCGATAGCAAGAATCACCAACGTCATGACTGTTATAACCGAATCCGGCATTGCCCTTTTAACTTTAACTTTAATTTTGGCCATCAGTGTAAACCGCGCGGATAAGCGACGGTTTAGCCGTCAGTTTCTTCCGGCGCGTCCGGCTCGCCGGCCTCCGGGTCGGGCGCGGGAGTTTCTCCGGCGTCGCCCGCTACGGATTGCCCGCCCCCGTCGCCTGCAGCTCCGTCTTCACACTCAGCTTCAGCTTCCGCCTCAGTCTCGGTCTCACCCTCAGCCCCGGCTTCCGCCTCGCTTCCGGCTTCATTCTCAGCCGCAGTCTCCGGCTCAGTTCCGGCTTCCGCTTCAACCCCGGCTTCCGTCTCGGTTTCGGCCGCGGCGAATCCGCTCTCGGCGGCGGCTTCACCGCCAAACCCAAGCGCCTCCGCACCGGCGGCGTCCGGCTCTGTTTCCGCCGCCGGTTGTTCCTCCGCGCTTTCTTTAGGCAACAATTCTTTGATGCTGATGCTGATGCGTTTATCGCCCGGACGGCACTCGATCACTTTAGCCGTGATTGTTTCGCCGACTTTCAGAGCTTCTTCCACCTTGCCCACCCGGTGATGCGCGATCTGCGAAATATGAACCAGAGCGTCAATACCGTCCTCCAGCTGAACAAAAGCGCCAAAACCGGCAATACGCACCACTTTGCCCGTTACGACGGAATTGACGGGGTATTTTTCTCCCACCTGCAGCCAGGGACTGCCTTTAAGCTGTTTCATCCCCAGAGAAACACGGCGCCGCTCCCTGTCCACTTTCAAAATTTTAACATCGATTTCTTCTCCGATTTTTACGATTTCCGAAGGATGACTTATCCGGGAAAACGACATATCGGATATATGCAGCAATCCGTCCACGCCGCCGATGTCGACAAAAGCGCCGAAGCTGGTCAGGCGGCGCACCACCCCTTTAAGCACCTCGTTTTCAGCGAGGGTTTCCAGCAGTTTTCCTTTGGCCGCCTCCGCCTCCTCGGCTAAAATGACCTTCTGGGACAGTACAAGGCGTTTTTTATTTTCATCAAACTCAATGATCCGCAAACGGAGGGTTTCGCCCACATATTTGCTCAGATCATCCACATAGCCCAGCTGTACATGCGAAGCCGGAATAAAGCCGCGCATCCCCAAGTCCACCAGAAGTCCGCCTTTCACGGCGTCAATCACCTTGGCCGACACTTCTTCTTTTGCCTCAAACAGTTTAACCAGTTTATCCTTCGCTTCGATTTCCCTTAAACGGCGGCGGGATAATTCCGTATAACCCTCCTGGTTTTCCACCCTGGTTACCTCGGCTTTGATCCTGTCGCCAAGCTGCGGCGGTTCCGCGCCGGACGGTCCCAGCTGATTCAGCGGGATAACGCCTTCTGATTTCCAGGCGATGTCCAGATAGACCTCGTCGTGAGTAACCTTAACCACCGCGCCTTCAACGATGGCGCCGCGATAGGGCTGAACCAGTCCTGTCTCGTCCATCATAGAAGCCTGGTCGCCGTCTGCTGCCGCGCCTGCTGATGTTTCCTCAGTCTCCGCCGCCGGATTTTCTTCCGTCGCCGGAGTTTCCACGGTCTCCGCTGTTTCTTCTGTTTCCGCTGTTTCCGGGCAAACTGCTGCCCCTTCCGGGTTTTCTTCCGCGTGTGGCGCCGCTGCCGCCGCGTCTTCCGCTTCCGGCGCTACCGACGCGTCCTCCGCTTCCGGCGCGTCTTGCGCTGCCGTTTGGCTTTCCGCCGGCGTCTCCGCGTCGTCTTCCCTGATTTCCTGTTTCACATCCGTGTCGTCGATGAACTCAGTCATGTTCCTGCAGACCTCCTCAATTAACCAGTCCGGCGTGGACGCTCCGGCCGTCACTCCCGCCCGCAGCGTTCCCCGCAGCCACTCCGGTTTTAGTTCCGGTGGCGTTTCTATCAGATAGGTCGGCGTATACGCTTCGCATATTGACGCCAGTTCTCTCGTGTTTGCGCTTTCCTTCCCCCCTACGACAATCATAACCTCGACTGATTCGGCCACAGCCGCCGCAGCCGTTTGCCGTTCCGCCGTCGCGCCGCAGATAGTGTCGTAAACCACGAGCCGGTTGGCATGTGAGCGAAGTTCTTCCACCAAGGCCAAAAAACGATCCCGGCGCAAAGTGGTTTGCGCCAGCGCGGCCGCTGAGGAATATCTCGGCAAAAGCGCCGCTTCCGCCAGATCAGAAACCACGACGGCGCCCTGTCCGGCCCAGCCCAGAATCCCTCGCACTTCAGGATGAAAACGGTCGCCGGCCACTATGACCGTATGCCCGGCTGCCGCCGCCCGTTGCGCGAGATTCTGCGCCCTGCGCACATAAGGACAAGTCGCGTCTATGACCGATATTCCGCGCGCGGCGCATTCCCGATATACCGACGGTTCCGCGCCGTGGGAACGGATCACCAGGCGGCGCCCCGTTTCCCAGTCCGCTAAGGATTCCGTCGCCCGAACCCCTTTGGCGGCCAAATCATCCACCACCTGCCGGTTATGAATGAGAGACCCCCAAGTGGCCGCCGCTCCGGTCGCCGCAGCCTGGACGGCCAGATCAATCGCTCGTTTGACGCCAAAACAAAAGCCCGCTTTATCTGCCCGCACGACACGCAAAACCGGCGAACCTCCTTTTAACATCTTGTTACTTTTCGCCAGGGACAAACAAAATCCTTCCGGCGCGAAAAATTCTTTAAGCCTCCAGGCGGCGGATGCGCTCCATCACTTCTTTGGCCTGCAAGGCGCGCCGGTCTTTTTTTTCCGCCGTCTGCACCAGCCGGTCGGTCCGGACGGGGTCGCCGATGATGATGCCGGGTCTGTTTCCCGGCGACATGAATTTATCCGTGCCGTACAGCCGCGCCGGGGCCAGGGGGACGTCCGCCTTTTCCATCAAAAAAATCATCCCGCTCATCGGTTCCTGCTCCTCCCCCGTTCTGCCGCGGTGTCCCTCCGGGAAAATACCGACGACCTCGCCGGCGCGCAGGAGTTCCAGCGCTCTTTTGATGGCTTTCATATCCGGCGCCCCGCGTCTGACGGGAAAAGCGCGCAGCCACTTGAATATGGTTTTTACGAACGGGCGGGAGAAAAATTCCTCCTTGGCCATAAAATACACCGGCCGTTTCAGCGCGCAGCCGATCACCACCACATCCCAGGCGCTTATATGATTGGCGGCGATGATCAAACCTCCGGCCGCCGGTATTTTTTCCCGGCCCCTGAACCGTATTCCCCGCAAAAACAG
>JAIRRL010000115.1 GCA_031255985.1 Gracilibacteraceae bacterium | reverse complement strand
TCAGCGGCAACACTCTCTCCGAATGCGGCTGCTCCGTATGGAGGAAACTCTCGCCGGTCAAACGGCCGTCCACACTCAGCGACAAAGCCGTGACGGAGGTGGCGGTATCAATGGTCAGTATATTCATGTCTGGAAAAGGGGCAAGAGTCTCCCCCCCCAATATTCATCCGCGTAAGTCAGAACCAGCCGGCGCGGCTCTATCCCTGTTCCATTTATTTCCAATCGCAGCGCCTCCGGGCCGGCCGCCGCCGCGATCAGCTCAGGCCATTCGGCCATGACGATCGCCTCCGGAGAAAAAAAACTGTCCACGCCGGCCGCCGCCGCTTCTTCCTTCCCACCCAACCTGTATAAATCCAGGTGAATCAGGCGGATCCGCCGCCCGCCGGCCACAGCCGCGTATTCGGCCGCCAGGGTAAAAGTGGGACTGGTAATCAGGCCGGAAACCCCAAGCGCCCGGCCCGCGCCCTGCACCAGCGCCGTTTTGCCGGCGCCGGCCTCGCCAAAAAGCAGCACCGCGTCGCCGCCGCGCAGACAGGCGGCGAGTTTCGCGCCGAAGTCCCCCGTCGCCGCCGCCGAGGGCAGGCAAAAAATTTTTTCAGCCATCGCTTACATCACGGCCGTCAATAAAAACCATGACCGGAACCGCGAGCAAGGACAGCGGTTCGCCGCGCCAGACCACTATATCGGCGTCCTTGCCCGGAGTCAGAGAGCCGAGCCGGGCCTCCACCCCCAATATCCGCGCCGCGTCCACGGTCAGAGCCTTCAGGGCGGCGGCGTAAGTCATGCCGTTTTTCACAGCCAGCGCCGCGCACAGCGGCAATTGTTCCACGGGAGTCACGCCATGGTCGGTCATCAGAGCGACAGTTACGCCCGCCGCCGCCAGCGCGCCGGGCGTGCGCAAGCTTTTATCCTTTACCTCCGGCTTGCAGCGGTTGATTAAAGCTGGCCCCACCACCGCCGGATAGCCGGCCGCCGCCAGTATATCGGCTATTTTGTGTCCGTCCGTGCAATGCTCTATTACCAGATCCAGATCAAATTCCCGCGCAATCCGGATCGCGGTCATTATATCGTCCGCGCGGTGAGCGTGCGCCCGCAACGGGATTTTTTTCTCCAGCGCGAGCAGCAAATGCTCCATGCCCAAATCGCGCTCCGGCAGCTTGTCCGGGTCTTTTTCCCCCTGCCGCAGTTTATCCCGGTAGGTCTGAGCGTCCACGAAAGCCTGGCGCAGGAGCGCCGCCGTCCCCATGCGGGTACTGGGCAGTTTCTTCTGCTCCCCGTAAACAGTTTTGGGGTTTTCCCCCAAAGCCGCTTTTAAACCCGCCGGATCGCGCACTGTCATTTCCTCCACTGTTCGGCCGGCCGTTTTCAGCACCGCGCCCGTACCGCCGATCACATTGCCGCTGCCCGGACAAACAAAAAGAGACGTCACCCCGCCGCGCCGCGCGTCGCGGAACGCTTCGTCCTCCGGATTCACCGCGTCCGTCGCTCTAAGTTCCGGCGTCAGCGGATCGGTGATCTCATTGATATCGTCTCCCTCATACTGGAAAACTTCTTCCCCGATGCCCGCGTGACAATGGCCGTCGATAAAACCCGGCAGGATATAAAGATCGCCGCAATCCACCACCGCGGTCTCCGCCCCGAAATCTTCCGCGCTCATTCCCAGCGCCGCCGCCAGCTCCGCCTGGCCGAAACCCGCCGCCAGGCGCGGATGGGCGCCCACGGCCCTGATCCGGCCCGCCGCTATCAGGACGCTGCCGCTGAAACTGAACTCATCCCCGCTCATCGGCATCACCGTGCCGTTCGCCAGGCAAATATTACCTTGTTTTTTGCTTTCGTCAGACAAAACTCACACCCCGTTCCGCGGCAAAACGCCGGCAATAAATGAAACGCGCGGCAAAGGCCGCGACTTAACAATCCCGGACGACGCCCACATAAAGATAAAACAGCCTGCTTGCGGCGTGGCCGCGACCGGTTTTCCATCCTATGTAAGCGCAGTGTCCGTCCGGCTTCAGATTTCCATGACGCCGAGACTTATCTCAATCGCGGCGTCAACCCGTTTCATGATCTCATCGCTGAGTACCGCCACTTTTTCTTTTAATCTACTTTTATCTATGGTGCGGATCTGCTCGGCCAGAATCACCGAATCCCTTTCCAAGCCGCTGTGACTGGCCCGCACCTCCACGTGCGTGGGCAGTTTGGCCTTGGAAATCTGCGATGTGATGGCCGCTACGATGGTCGTCGGGCTGAACTGGTTGCCGACATTATTTTGCACAACCAGTACCGGGCGCGTTCCTCCCTGCTCGGAACCGACAACAGGGTTCAGTTCCGCGTAGTAAATTTCCCCGCGCTTAATGCTCATTACCATTATTTTACTTTCCTCGCGATTAGCAAATCAATTATTATTTGAATATTCGATCATATTTCCCCAGAAAAAGTCCTCCCGCGCGCTTTCCCGCGCAAGAGTAAGGTTAATTCCCGCCATCTCAACATAGCCAAGACACATCCGCTCTCGATTGCGACTATCTGGCAAAGCGTTTTCTTCCACTTCCAGTAATCCGCCGGTTAATACCTTGTCGTTTGGCACGAAATCAGCCTCCCTCACTAACAGATCAAATATCTGAATTATCAAAAACGCCGCCGCGGCTCACAACCGCGTCGCAACAAAACTGACGGCGCAATAATATTATAGCGGACGCGAACGCCACTTGTCAAACAAAAGCTAAGGCCGCGGACATTTTTTTGCCCCCCGGCTTCCGGCCCTATTCGTCTCCTTTTTCTCCTTTACCTGTATTTTCCGGTTAAGCAGACGGATTGCCCCCTCGCGGCACAACTCATTGATGGTTCTTGTCACTGTGCTGCGATTGGCGCCGATGATCTTGGCGATATCGTTTTGCGTGTACTGATGAAGAAGCGGACGCCAGCAGCCTTCAATCAGCGTCGTTCTGTCGGCGCCGGCGCGCAGCAGTTCCATAATGCGCTCCTTGCAGGGAATAAAAGTCAGATACTCGATTTGCTGCTTCAAATTATAAAACCCTTTTGCCAGGCCTTTTATTATCTCCATCTTAAACATTCCGCTGATTCTTATCAAACGCCTGAATTCCTCTTGACTGATTTTGTAAAGCGTCGTCGGCACTTCAGTGATGATTTCCGCTTCAGCCGCTTCCACATTTTGGATGATCGGCACGGCGCCAAAAAAAGAGCCGGCGCCCAGGATGAGCATCACCTTTTCCTCTGCTTCGGCCCCAAGCAGCAGATAACGGATACGGCCCTCAGCGATATAGTAAAAATCCGAGACATTGTCCCCATAGCGCAAAACAACGCTGCCCGCGGAACAGAGTTGGCGAACGCCGTTTTTTTGCATTATGCTGTGTAAAGCATAACATCCGTAACTGAAAATCGGGTAATAATCGGTCATAGCCGTCTCCCCTTTCAGATTGTGACATATGTCAGAAAATTTTTTCAATAGGAGGTGAGAAAATGAGCGTAGTATTAATCTTTTTGGCTGGCGCGGTGTTTATCGCGGCCGCGCTGGCTATCCGCAAACGTCTGCAAGCAAGAAAAACCGGCGCCAAAATCCTGGCATGGATATTGTTCGCTCTCTTGTATCTGGCGGCGGCAGTCGGATTTTCCTTCTGCTATATCAACATGAGCGTAGGTCATGTCAAAGCCACAAGTACGGCGGTATTCCTCTTTGGCGGCGTCGCGGTCGTCCTGGCCGTCGTTTTGGCCAGGGTGCTGGGGTTCATCGGCGGAGCCGGCAAACCGGCGGTTTCAGCAGAGAAAGAAGGATAAACATGATTAAAAGCAAATCAGGCATCAGCAGACGCAATTTTCTGAAAACAGGCGCGGCGGCTGCCGCCGCCGGCGTGGCCGGCGTCTGGGCAACCGGCAGAAAGACTCTGACCGCCGCCGACAGCGCCGCGAGCGCCATGGAACTGGATTACCAAAACCCAGGCCGCGGTCAATGGTCGAAGCTTCGGCCCAAACCGAATTACGGCGGCGCCTCCGTGCGTTACGTCGAACACAACGACGAATGGCTGGGCACCACGCAAATAGTCGGGGGAATAAAGCAGACGCGGGAAATCGACTCCGGCTTTTCTCTGGCTATTCGCGGTCTCTTGGGTGAAAAGGCCAGATGGGGATTTTTATCTCAATCCAAAAGATATCCCCTGACTGCCGGCTTTTCCCTCGGCATTGGCGTAGTCAGCGAAGATCACGTGGTTTCCGGCGAGCCGGCGCCTCAAAAACTGCCCATTCCCGATCCGGAACAGATGTCCAAGCATATCAAGGACACATGTTATTATTTACGGGCGGACGAAGTCGGCATAGGCCGGATGCCTGAGTACGCTTATTATTCGCACAAGCATAACCCGCCCCAGGGCGCTTTTCCGGCCGGACACGCCGATCCGGACGCGCCGCTGGTGGAATACCCGGTTGAGCGATCGGAGTACTTGCCCTATGTTATCACTTTTGCTGTGGAGCAGCATCTGGAAACCTATCTGGCTTCCACCGGTTATGACGGTATTTCTGTTTCGCAATCGTTTCGCAGTTATCACGCCACCGCCAACATCGCCGTCATTCTCGCTCAGTATATCCGCTCTCTTGGCTACAGGGCGCGGGCTTCGCATTTTGGCAACTATCAGGCCGCTATGCCGCCGGCCTTGATCGCTTCCGGCATGGGCGAGATGACGCGTACCGGTGATTGCGTCGCTCATCCCCGTATCGGTTTTCGCAGCAAGGTCGCCGCCGTAACCACGGATCTGCCGCTGGCGCCCGACAAACCCATCGACTTCGGGATGCTGGATTTCTGCCGGGTTTGCATGAAATGCGCGGAAAACTGCCCGGCTCAGTCTATCTCCTTTGAACGGGATCCGATAGTGTATAACGGCTATATGCGCTGGGACAGCGACATGGCAAAATGTACGGCCTTTCGGGCGGGCAACGACGAGGGCGTCAATTGCGGCCGCTGTCTGAAAGTTTGTCCCTGGAATTCGAAAGAGGATTCCTGGTTCCACGAGGCTGGCATTTGGCTGGGCAGCAAAGGCGAAGCGGCCTCAACCTTGCTCAAATCCATCGACGATATATTCGGTTACGGCACGGAGGAAATCCAGCGTTACAAGTGGTGGCTGGAATGGCCGGAACTCTATAAGGTTTACGCCCCCGGCCAGTCTACGCCCTTATAATCCGTCTCCTTGCGCCGCCGCCGCGCCGGTGTTGTTCGGCCCTTAGCGCCACACCCTCTTTTCCCCTATCTCGCCCAAAGGAGTGAATATCGCCTTGCAAATGAAAAAAATCGCGCTTTGGCTGGCGGTTCTGCTGGTTTTGGCCGCGGCTCAGATTTACGCCCGCCATACTCATGTGATGGACGCGGCGGTCGTGGCGGATTATTACGCGATTCTGGCGCCTGAGGCCGCGCGGTTTGAGGCCCTGAACGATCACGTCGCTTTGGCCCGCGACCCGGCGGGGGCTGAGTTGGGTTACGTAGGCGTTAATGCTAATATCGGTTACGGCGGCCCGCTTCTGGTCGGGGTTTTTCTGGATCCGGCCGGCAACTTAAAGGATATTACCGTGCTTGATCATAAGGAAACCCCTTCCTACCTCCTGAAACTTGAACAGGCCGGGTATTTCAAACAATATGACAAAATGACGGCGGCGGCTGCCCTGACTTTGGGTTACGATCTGGACGCGGTGGCCGGAGCGACGCTTTCCTGCCAGGCGATTGCCGCCGGCGTGCAGGATATTGCCCATACGGCGGCGGGACGGGGTATCGGTCTGCAGGTGCAGAGAGCGGCCGTCCCCGTCGCTTTCGGGGTGAAAGAAGCGGCGGCGGCCCTGATTCTGGTTTTGGCCCCTCTCTGCGCCCGCCTAAAGAAGTCCGGCCGCTGGCGCCTGGGCCTGCTCCTGGCCAGCATCGCCGTCCTCGGCTTCTGGCTGAACCGCTCTCTGTCGATGGGCCATATATCGGCGGCTCTGCTCGGCTATTTTCCGCCGCCGGCTGAAAGCGCCCTGTGGTATATCATCGTTTTGGGCGCGCTGGCTTTTGTCCTTTTTTCCGGCAAAAACCTCTACTGCGCCTATGTCTGCCCGTTCTGCGGCCTGCAGGAGTTGACGCACAGTCTGAGCCGCGTGGGCCTCACCGTTCCCCGCCTGATGAAAATCGCCCGCGCCGGGAAAAAAATAATCCTGCTGGCGGTTATATTTATCGCTTTTTTGACCCTCAATCCTTCCGCCTCCAATTTTGACCCCTTCGGCGCGGCTTTTGGCCTGAGCGGCTCCAGCGCCGCCTGGTACTTGCTGTTTACTTTGCTGGCCGCCAGCTTCATCTTTCACCGTTTTTGGTGCCGCGCCTTTTGCCCGGTGGGTACTTTCCTGGATTTACTCGCCGGTTTCCGCCGGGAAGCGGCGCGGCTTCTGCGCCGGCAGCCGCCTGGCCCCCGGCCTTCGGCAGACAAAGCGGCGCCCGCCGGAGGCCCCTGGCGCAAAAGCGACGCCGCCTTCGCGGTTTCTTATTTGCTGACCTTGGGCCTCATTATCTGGGTGCTGGCGGGAGGCTGACGGAATGAGCGGCCCTTTTGCCGCCGCGGCAATAGAAAAATCCCGGCCGGAAAGGACGAAAGCATGACCGTCAGAACAGCCATAATCAAAGGAGCGGAAGAAGTAGCGGCCCTGGCGGCGCAAACTCTGGGGCCGTTCGGGCGCGGGGTCATAATATCCCGCTACCCGCGCCAGCCGCTCGTAACCAAAGACGGACTGGAGACCGCCGCGCATATATTTTTTCGGGATCCCGCCCAAAACATGGGCGCGGCCTATTGCCGCGAAGCGGCGGCCAAAACGAAGGAAACAGTCGGCGACGGTTCGACCGTCACTTTGATCCTTCTGGGCGAATTATTGCGGCGCGGGCGGATAAGCATCCAGGCCGGCGTTCATCCGGGACGCTTGCGCCCGGCCCTGGAAGAAACTCTGGCGCTTATTGTCAGTCATTTGAGCGAGCAGCGGCGGGCGCCTGACGAGGCCGCCCTGCTCGCCGTCGCTTCCTTGGCCGCCAAAGACCCCGATTTGGGAAAATTAACCATGCAGGCGCTCACCGGTTTGGGCGGCGGCGAGCGCCTGACGGTGCGCCCCAGTATTCGCGGGGAAGATTATATTGAGCGGACGCGGCCGGAGGGAGAAGAAAACGATGTCATCACCGTTTTTGTCGGAGCGGCCACGGAAGCGGAAACCAAGCTGCGGGCGACGCTGACGCAGGACGCCTTGAGCGCGGCGCGGGCCGCCGCGACGGGCGGGGTGATCCCCGGCGCGGGCGCGGCGCTGGCGCGGGCGGCCCAAATCCTGCCTCGCGCCGGGGGGCGGGAGGAAACGCGGGCGGCGGCTTTAATCTGGGCGGCCGCTCTGACCGCGCCGCTGGCGCGCCTGGGGACAAACGCCGGGCTGGAGGGCGGCCGCCTTGTTTCCGCCCTGACGGCGGAAAAAGGCGACATGGTTTATGATTTTGTCAACGCCTGTTACGCGGAAGCGGACGCCGCCCGGATATACGATCCGCTGCCGGTGCTGCTGGCGGCGCTGCGGAACGCCTGCGGGATAGCGGGCCTGATCCTGACCGTTGCCGGCGAGACAAAAGGCGGCGGCCGGGGTAGCGGCGCTGGCGGCGGCGAAAGCGCGGGGAATTACACCGCCATTTTGCGGGGCGGTCCGGCCCTGACGGCTCTGCACCGGGGCGCCGAAACCCTGGCCATTGCGGCGGGCGTGACTTTGGGGCCGCGGGGCGGGCAGGTGTACGTCGCCCCCGAACGGGGCTTTCCCCGTTTTACAAGAGACGGGGCAAGCATCACCCGCGTCGTCAGACTGACGGAAGAATTCAGCGATCTGGGCTGCGCCCTCGCCAGGGAAGCGGCGGCCCGGACGGAGGATTTGGCCGGAGACGGCGCGACCGCGGCGGTTATCCTCACAGCGGCCTTGCTGAAAAGGGCGCTGCCGCTGCGAGCCGCCGGCCTGTCCGCCCCGGCGCTGGCCCGCGCCCTGACGCAGGGACTTAGGCATACGGAAAAATATTTGGCTGCTCTGACCGCGCCGGCGACAGCGGGAGATCTGCGGAAAACGGCGGCTTTGGCCGGCGGCGACGAGGCGGGAGAACTCGCCGCCGCCGCGTTTGCTTTAGTCGGCCCGGACGGCGTCATAACAGTTGAAAATTCGCCGGCCACTCATTCCGTAACGGAAAAAATTCCGGGGATATCCTTCCCGCGCGGTTATATCTCGCCGCGGATGGTCACAAACCCAGCCGAAAATCTGGCGGTTTTGCCCAATCCCCTCATTTTTCTGACGGACAGGCGCATCGCTTACGCCCAGGAAATCGAAACCGTCCTGGCGGCGGCGGTAAAAAAAGAGCGACCGCTTTTGATCGTCGCCGCCGATATTGCCGCGGATTTGCTCACGCTCTTTCTGTCCGCCCATAAGCGGGGCGGTCTTTTGGTTACCGTAGTCCTGGCTCCGGCGGCCGGCGAGCGCCGCCGGGAGGAATTGGCGGACATCGCCGTCATTACCGGGGGCCGGGCGCTGATCGCCGGCGATGAGACAGATTGGGGGCAAGTGCGGGAAAACTGGCTGGGCGAGGCGGACTTAGCGAAAGTCGGCGCCAAGCGCACTGATATTATAGGCGGGGGCGGCGATCAGGCGGCGATCAGGGCGCGGGGGGAGGAATTGCAGGCTTTGGCGGCAAGGCGGCTGCCGGGTTGGACAAAGGATAAGCTGGAAGCCAGGCTGGGCTGGTTTCAGGGCGGCGCGGCCCGGATCAAGGTCGGCGGCGTGACACAGCCGGAAGCGCTGGAACGGACGGAGCGCGTCCGCAAAGCGGTGCGCGCCGCCCAATGCGCCTGGAAAACGGGCCTGCTGCCGGGCGGCGGCCTGGCCTTGCTGCGGGCGGCGGAAGCCCTGGAGCGCGACCTGGCGGCAGGTCTGGCGGCGGCGGCCGGCGATGAGACGGCGCGCGCCGCTCTCAGGGCCTACGCTTTGGCGCTCAGAGCGCCGCTGGCTCGCCTGGCCGCCAACACGGGGGCGTCCGGAGAAGCGGTGCTGGCCAAACTCGCCGCCAGTCCGCCGGAAGTGGGGTTTAACGCGCAAACCGGACAGCTGGAAGACTTGCGGGCGGCGGGAATTATCGACGCGGCCGGCGTCGTCGGGGCCGCTCTCGCCGCCGCCGTGTCCGCCTCTGCCCTCATGCTGAGCGCCGGCGGACTGGTGGCGCCGGAAAAATAAGCGCTCCGCTTTAATGCGGCGGCGGTACAGGGTAAATTTTTACGCGGGAGGAAGCGGCATGATAACAGTTTTCAGGGAAATTGCCCTGCGCCAGATTGTGACCCAACAGTCCAAGGACATATCGCTCCGGCAGTTGCATGATCAATTGACGAAGCATATGGAAGAAATAGACAATTTTGAGGAAGAAAAAAATAAGCTCCTGGCCGGTTTTGCCCTGCGGGGCGGCGAAGGAGCCGATGTGGAGAATTTGCGTAAGCGCTTGGACGAAGAATCGCGCCGTCTTTTTCAAGGCAAAGATGAAATCATGCGCCAGATAAACGCGGTGCGGGAATTGCGGGAAGGAGAGGAAATAGACGCCGGTTCGGTGGAAGGGCCGGTCGAAATCAAAGCGGGAGATGATTTTACGGCTCTGGCGCGGGCGCAGATAGTTCTGCGGGACGGCGTCGTGGTCGATATAAGGAATTAAAGCCGCGGCGGCGGCCGGAATATTATATTTACAAATTTTTGCTGATCGTTTATACTAAAGTGGACTGATGCGCGCAATTCAAAATTCAAGCGTGGCAGTCCGCTTTAATATTATCGGATGATCCACGTTTCGGGCGCCGAGACGCAGCGATAGAACCTTACGGCAAGGCAAACCGTCTGGTATGCTTTTTGCTTTAACGGCGGTTCGCCCTCGCGACTGAGAGTTCCGTGGAAAAGAAGGTTGCCTGATATGCTTAGTCAAATCGAAATCGGCACGCAGATTGTTTTCATAAATGATATGTATGAAATAACGGCGGGAACGGAAGCGACAATAAATAAAGTAGATTATAAAACCGGGAAAATTGAAGGGCAGACTGCTGAGGGCCAAAAATTTCAGATAAATTATTTTGATACCAAAAGCAACTTCCGCATCAAGTTGAGATGTATGACGGGAAGCGAATTATGGAAATATTTGACAAATAATTATGATTCTAATGAATCCCGCAGAATCGCCATAGAGATGATAAAAGAGTCGGGGAATGACGACGATTCTCAAAGATTGTGCTTTGAATTGAGAGAGGCCATAAAAAAATCCATCCTGGAAGCGGCTCTGGCCAGAAAAAAATTAGCGGAAGAAGATTGAGCCGATGATCTATCTGGACAACGCCGCGACCTCCTGGCCCAAACCCGAAACCGTTTACACGGCGGCGGACATGGCTTTGCGGACGCAAAGCGGCAATCCCGGCCGTTCCGGACATAAGTTGTCTTTAGCCGCCGGCCGCGTGGTCGAGGACGCGCGGTTGTGGACGGCGCGGCTTTTTGGCGTGACCGCGCCGGAGCGGATTGTTTTTACCGCGAACGCAACCGAAGCCTTAAATCTCGCCCTTCATGGCTTCCTGAGTTCCGGCGCGCATGTTATCGCCGATTCACTGGCGCATAACTCCGTCGCCCGCCCGCTGGCCGCCCTGACAGGCGTAGCGGTGAGCCTGGCGCCAGCCGATCCGAAGCGCGGCGTTGATCCCGGCTGCGTAGCGGCCCTCTGGCGGCCGAATACCGCGTTGGTCGTCATGACCCATATTTCCAATGTGACGGGCGTCGAAAATCCTGTCCATGAGATCGGCGCTCTCTGTCGCGCCCGCGAGACGGTTTTTTTGCTGGATGCGGCCCAATCCGCCGGCGTCGCCCCGATTGACGTCGAAGCTATGAACATCGATCTGATGGCCTTTCCCGGCCACAAAGGCTTATTAGGGCCACAGGGCACAGGCGGTCTATACGTAGGCCCTGCGGCGCCGCTCCGCCCCCTGAAACAAGGAGGGACAGGCGGCTTTTCCGAGTCGCTTTCACAGCCGGCCCAATTGCCGGATCGCTATGAAAGCGGTACAGCCAACACAGCGGGGCTGGCCGGCCTGACCGCCGGCATCCGCTATGTCATGGAAACCGGAATCGAGCGTATCCGGGCGCGGGAAGCGGAAATGGCCAACAGATTTCTGTCCGGCATGGCGGATATTCCGGGCGTCACGCTTTACGGCCCGCCGCCCGGCCCAACCCGCGCCGGTGTTGTTTCCTTCACTCTGGCCGGCTATGCGGCGCAGGATGTGGCCTTCATTCTGGACAACAGTTTTGATATTGCCGTTAGGGCCGGGTTGCATTGCGCGCCCGGCGCGCACGCCTCTCTCGGCACTTTGCGGACAGGCGGCACGGTGCGGGTCAGCGCCGGCTGCTTTACGACCGCCGCTGAAATCGACCGCTGCCTGGAGGCGGTGGCGGCGCTGGCCGCCGCGGTCTGACCCGCCGTCTGTCCGCTGCCGAAGATATAAGTTCCCCTCAAGACGGCGACGCCGCTTCCAGGGCGTTTATCTTATAAGCGCCGCGCATAACCAAAGTCCCGTCCTCCTCCAAATTATAAATTACCACATTATTGGATTCGCTCTTAAATTCGACGCAACAGTCACAGCAATAATACTGGTCCACACCTATTTTGCCCACTAAGCGACTGCCGCAATTTACACATATCATTTTTTCCTGACCCCCGTATGGCGGGCGGCGTCTGTCCCGCTCCCCGCCTCCTCACACGCCGGGCGGCTTAAAGTCAATCCACCGCTTCCCGGCTCTCATCCAGCAATTGCTGTAAAGTTACATTATTTATGACGCTGTCCACGGCCTCCCGCACTTGTTTCCATATGCGCCGCGTCGCGCAGTAAGTCATATCCTGACAACATTGAGAGCTGTTTCTCTTGTTGCACTCCACCGGCGGCGCGGGGCCGTCAATGGCTCTGATTATTTCGCCGATGAATATCCGCGTGGCGGGCCGGGCGATGACGTAACCGCCTTTAGTGCCGCGGACGCTCCGTACCAGGCCGGCCTTGCGCAAATCGGGCACTACCTGGCCCAGGTAATGTTCGGACATGTTTTTCCGTTCCGCGATGTTCCTGAGCGATATCGGCCCGTTGGAGGACAATTCAGCTAAATCTACCATAACTTGCAGTCCGTATCTTCCTCTGGTTGAAAATTTCATTCCTATCCCTCTTTCCTGATTTTTTAGATTTTTTTGATGTGAACAGACCGTCTCTATGGTTTATTCCCGTTTTTTCGCCGCCGCGCTGCCGGAACTTACGGTAATGTTACGCTTGACGGGCCTGAATTCTCATGTTACTGTAACATCAACGAAAAAACTGGGGAGTGTTGTCAATATGAATTTATTTTCCGCCGGATTTGATCCTATGTCGGTCGCGCCTCTGGCCGAACGGATGCGGCCGCGTAATTTAGATGAGTTCCTGGGGCAAGCCGCTTTGCTTGGCCCGAATAAACCGTTGCGACGCGCGATTGAAGCTGACAAAATCACATCCATTATCTTATATGGGCCGCCCGGAAGCGGTAAAACTTCTCTGGCTCAAGTGATCGCCGCTCGTACCGCCGCGGAGTTTGTGCGCATTAACGCTGTTTCCGCCGGGGTCAAGGAGCTAAGAGAGATATTTGACCGCGCCACTGGTAATTTGCATCTTTACAACCGGAAAACATTGGTATTCTGTGATGAAGTGCATCGTTTCAACAAGAGCCAGCAGGACGTCCTGCTGCCGGGAATAGAGAGGGGCGTCATTTCCTTCGTCGGCGCCACGACGGAGAATCCGTATTTTGAGCTGAACGCCGCTTTGCTCAGTCGTTCCACTTTGTTTCGCCTGGAACCGCTGGGAGATGAGGAAGTTCGCCGCGGCCTGCAAGCGGCGCTGGCCGATCCTGTCCGCGGTCTGGGCCAGTGGGCGCCCGATGTGGAAGACGACGCTATCAACCACTGGGTCGACCACGCGCGCGGCGATTTGCGCCGGGCGCTGAACGCCTTGGAACTGGCGGTGCTGACCGCGGTTCCCGCAAACGGGCGGCGGCTGGTGACGCTGGCCGACGCCAAAGAATCCATTCAAGAAACTTATTTCCGCTTTGACAAGCAAGGCGACAATCATTACGATATCATCTCGGCTTTTATCAAGAGTATGCGCGGTTCAGACCCGGACGCCGCCCTGTACTGGCTGGCCGTGCTGCTGGAGGCGGGCGAGGATCCGCGTTTCATCATGCGGCGCATCCTGATACACGCTTCCGAGGACGTCGGCCTGGCTGATCCGGCCGCCATGCTGCAGGCGCACGCGGCCGCTCACGCCCTGGAGTGGGTCGGACTGCCCGAAGCGCAGATTCCCATGGCTCAAGCCGTGCTGGCCATCGCTACCGCGCCGAAAAGCAATTCCGTGGTTACGGCGATTAAGGCGGCCCGGAGTTTTGTCCGCGAACACGGCGCCGGCTCGGTTCCGGCTCATCTGCGCGATCCGCACTCGGCTGAGGCCAAACTCAATCCGGCGGCGGGCGAGGCGGGCTACCTCTATCCCCATGATTACCCCGGTCATTGGGTCGCCCAGGATTATCTGCCGTCCGGGCTTTCCATTCCAAGGTTTTACGAGCCGACCGGCGCCGGACGCGACGTCCGGCGGCAAGGACATACGTCCTAATGAGCGGGCGCAACAAACCTTCGCGGCTCAGAATTGCATTGAAAACCACCTTAGCAAGCTACATTAATTTACATTAAGCTACATTAATTTACGTCAAATTACATTAAGTTCAAATTACATTTTTGGGCCGCCGGTTGGGCTTATTTGTTCAGAGCCTTGATCTCCGCCAGAAGATCTCTCAGTTTCCCCTCCATCGTCTCGCCGGAAAACTGGCAGGTTCCGACCCGCGGGTGGCCGCCGCCGCCGTATTTCAGCATGAGCTGCCCGACGTTGACTTTGCTGCCGCGATTCAATATGCTGTGCCCGACCGCCGCCGAACAACCCTCGCCGCCTTTGCCGCTCACGATCCAGACAGAAATGTTCTGTTCCGGATAAAGACTGTAGATCAAAAAGCGATTGCCGGTGTAAATCGTGGTCAGTCCCCGCAAATCAGTGATGATGATTTGCTCGTCCGTTACGGTGCGCTCTTTGACCATGCTGACGAATTTTTCCGTCTGTTCGGCGTACATTTCAACCCGTTCAGCAATATCAGGCAAAGCCATAATTTCCTTGATGCTCTTCTCCCGGCACCAGTCGATCAGTTTCTCCATCAGCTGATAATTGCTGATTTGAAAATCGTGAAATCTGCCGAGTCCGGTGCGCGGATCCATGATGAAGCCCAGTAAAACCCAGTCTTGCGGATTGAGGATTTCCTCCCGCGTCAGATCCGCCGAGTCCACTTTGTCTACCGCCGCCAACATATCGTCATAGCGCGGGAATTTTTTGCGGCCGCCGTAATAATCATAGATAATATGCGCGGCGCTCGGACTGGTTCTGCTTTCCCCGACATATTTCCCCGCATGGGCTTTGCGCTCTTCCTCGCTGGCGTGGTGATCAAACCAGAGACCGCAGCCTTCCACATAGGGTACGTTTGCCAGGCAGTCGTCCTGTGTGACTTCGATGAGTCCGTCCTGCAAATCTTTCGGATGAGCGAATTTCCATCTGTCTATGACGCCGGCTTCTTTCAAAAGCACGGCGCAAGCTAAGCCGTCAAAGTCTGACCTTGTGATAAGTCTCATCAAATGCTCCCCCCATTCTTCCGGCACTCGGCGATAAAAACCGTATCGCCGGCACGCTTTGCTGATATTCTAACATACCCGCCCCCCGCTCACAAGCGTTTTGCCGTCTGGAAATCATAGTTTTCGCAACCAGATTTTTCGCCCCGGTTTTCCGTTGGGCGCCTGAATGGTAACCGCGTTTCCCGTTTTGATAAAGTTTTTCCTTTTTTCCCTTGCCTTTTTTACATGCGGATAGTATAATACTCTGGCGTGGCTTTTACCGCCGTCTCAGGGAGATGCGGACGAAAGACCGCATTGGCTGGGGGTGTAGCTCAGTGGGAGAGCGCTTGCTTCGCATGTAAGAAGTCGAGGGTTCGAAGCCCTTCACCTCCACCATTTTTTTGTTTCGCCGTCTTTTGGCGGCCTCAGGACTGGCTTTAGGCGGCAGAACCGTGATTTTTCAATGCTTCAGCCCTTATTGAGGATTAATTCTGTATTATTTAGAAATATTCCCTGTTTATAATTATATCATATAACCGGAATTAGTCAAGCTTTTTACGTGATTTTATTAAAAAATTTTTCCCGCGCGACAAATGTATTATATTTACAAGTTTTACAAAAACAG
>JAIRRL010000223.1 GCA_031255985.1 Gracilibacteraceae bacterium | reverse complement strand
GCCGCCCCTCCCGGCGCCAGAATCACGGTTTCCGCGCTCTGCCAGCCCTGGCGGGCGATGGCGACGGAAGTGAGAACCCGGTCGGCGCCGCCGATCTTGCTGAAGCTGTCTTTGCTGAGATTGAGCGTATTCGGAGCAGCCAGAGGCGTTTGCGGATCGGTCACGGTTACGGTTACGGCGGCGCCGCCGCCACCGCCGCCGCCGTTAGCTGCAGGCCGCCGCGGCGGCGTCACCGGCTCGACCGCGCTCAACCTCAGCAAAGACAGCTTCAGCAAGATCGGCGGCGCCGACCGGGTTCTCACTTCCGTCGCCATCGCCCGTCAGGGCTGGCAGAGCGCGGAAACCGTGATTCTGGCGCCGGGAGGGGCGGCTAATTTGGTGGACGCTTTGGCGGCGGCCCCGCTGGCCAGCCAGGAAAATGCGCCTTTGCTCATCGGCTGGGGCGACAGGCCCGATCCGGCGGTGGTGGCTGAACTGAACCGCCTGGGAGCGAAAAAAATAATCGCCGTGGGCGCTCTGAACCCGAACTTGATTAACGCCCTGAAAGCGCAAGTCCCCGGCTTGGAGGTGGAAGAACTGCGCGGCGCCAACCGTCTGGCCACGGCCTTGCTGGTCGGGCAGAAAACCCGGAATCCCGCCGGCGTGATCGTCGTAGGCTATGACGCTGTGGCGGACGCTGTCTCCATCGCGCCGTGGGCCGCGGCCAATAATTATCTGATCCAGCCGGCCAACGCGGACGGAACTTTCAGCGGCGACGCGAGCCTGGGCGGTTATATCCTGGGCGGGCCGACTCTGGTGCGGGATATCCCCGGTTTCACCCGCATCTACGGCGCTGACCGCTATGAGACGAACAAAGCAATTCGCCGGACGCTGAACTTCGAGTATGAAAACGTTTACACGGCGGACGGGCAAACTCTGGTGGACGCCCTGACCGGGGCCGCTCTGGCCGCCCGCACCCATTCGCCCATCATTCTCCTGCCGGAAAATGACCCGGCAAGAGGCGACTTCACCGGCGTAACGGAACAAAGCAAACTCTACGCTTTCGGTAACAGGTAGAACCGGCTGGAGGGCCGGCGGCGCCGGCCCTCCCATAACTACGGGGGCTTCTTTTTCCAATATATCTCCTTCAGAACAAACGCCCGGCAATAATAGCCGGGCGTTTGTCTGTTTTGCTGATTTTCGTAGCTTCGGCTCCCGCGTCTCCCGGTTCCCGCGTCCCCCTGCCCCCCTGGGATCGCGGGCTTCCAGCCCGCCTGTCTCCCCGTCTCCCACGTCCCCGGCAATTATGCCGTCTTGCCAAGCGCCGCAAAACATAATATAATTAAGATGAATTAAGAAGAATTGAGTTAAGACGAATTGAGACGAATTGAGCGAAACCGATAATTTTAGCGGAAAGGACGGCGGTAAAATGGACAAGGCGGCGATGACAGAGATATTGTTGAGCGCTGATCTTCCGGGGATGGATCTTGAGCGCGGACTGCGGCGTTTCAGCGGCAACGCCGAAATATACGCGCGGGTACTGCGCGCGTTCGTGAAAAGTATGCCCGCCTCTTTAGATAAACTGAGCGCCGTTTCGGCGGAAACTCTGCCGGATTACGCGATTTTGGTTCATGGGCTGAAAGGCGGCTGCTACGGGGTTAACGCCGACGAAGCCGGAAAAATGGCGGAAAACCTGGAAATAGCCGGCAAAAAAGGCGATATGGACTATGTCTTAAACAATAACGGCGCTTTTATTCAAACGGTGCGCGACCTTTTACCCCGGCTGGAGGAACTGCTCCGCGCCCTCGAAGGGGGCGAGGAAGCCAAAGCCAAACTAAAAGCGCCGGATCAAACGCTGCTGCGCGACCTTCTGGCCGCCAGCCAGAAATACGACATCGATGCGATGGGCAGCGTTCTGGAAAAACTTGGTCAATATGATTATGAGACAGAGACGGCGCTGGTTCCCTGGCTGAAGGAACAGGCCGGTATTTTTGCCTATGATGTCATTGCCGAAAAACTGACGGCATATCTGGCGGCGGGTTCTTAATCTCCGCTTGCCTCACCTCCGCTTGCCTCCGCCGGGGTAAAAGCCGCCGTCGCGTAACCGACGCCGAAAGGCCCCTCGTAGGCCAGGAGAGCAGAGACAAAAGGCCGGCCGGCCAGCGCCCCCGCCAGAACCTGCAGCGGGCGAAGCCCGCATTCGCCCGCTTCCTCGCATAAAACCCCGTCCGGATTGAGAAAATTTTCCATATTGCCCGTTTTGATATTCTCCGTCACCCAGGCGTCGAAGCGGGGGCCGGACGGATGAAAACCGTAGGGACCGGAGGGGAGCAACCGGTGGGAAAGGTCGCCGCTGGCGATAAGCACGGCGCGGCGTCCCAGTTTTTCCGCCGCTCTACGGATGAGCCGCCCCAGTTCGTAATGCGTCGCCGCCGGCAAAGCGGAAATGCCGGCGCGCACCAGTTTATAGCCGCTATAAACCCGGTTGAGAAAATACAGGGGAATGAGGACGCCGTGATCCAGCTCAGTCCCGCCCAGGCGATCCACGCCGGCCGGCAGAGCGGCCGCCGCAGCCGCCTCCGTCAGACAGGCGGCGAAATCCTCGTCGCAATCGGCCCGCGCCGCGACCGCCGCCGCCCCGAAGCGGGCAAAATCCCCCTCGGCGGCAGGGCCGGGCGAGATGGGAATAAAATCGCGGTAACTACGAGCGTGGGGAGACACCACGATCACTGTCTCCGGGGCCAGGCGGCTGATTGTCTGCGCCACGCTCCGGTAAGCATCGACGGTTTTTTGGATGACTTTTTCCTCCCCCCGGCCCACTTCCGGCACGATGAGCGGCGGATGGGGAACCAGGAAAGCGGCCAGCAAACTCATTCCGGCTCCTCCTTCTTGGCGGGCGCCCCTTTTTCCCCCAGTTTAGGCTCTGTGCCGGCCAGAATCCGCTCGATATTCGTCCGGTGGCGCCCAATGAGCAAGCCCACGCCCGCCAGGCCGAAGATCAGAACCGGCAGCGGTTCCCGGAAGGCGAACAATGCGGCGAGAGCCGTGAGGGCGGCCGTGATGGAGGCGAGAGATACATAGCGCCAGACGGCGAGTACGGCGAAAAACACCGCCATAGCCACGACCGTCTCTTTGGGAGCGAGGATGATGATGACGCCGAGACCGGAGGCCGCGCCCTTGCCGCTCGGCTTCCAGCCGAAAAACGGGTTGAAACTGTGGCCGAGCAAAGCCAGCATCCCGCCGGCGACGCCGCCCCAGGGGCCGAGCAGGTTTAAACCCAGCCAGGCTGCCAGCCCTCCCTTCAGGGTGTCCGCCGCGAAAACGGCCAGCCCCCAGCGCTTGCCCAGAAGCCGCAAAGCGTTGGTCGCGCCCATATTGCCGCTGCCGGCCTTGCGCACGTCAACCCCGACCGCCCGCCCCGCCAGCCAGGCCGACGGAAAAGCGCCGAGCAAATAAGTGAAGGGGAAGATCAAATACTCCAACATTTAAACCGGCTCCTCCCTTTTGCGGATGATCATGCGGATCGGCGCGCCCTCAAAGCCGAAAGCGCCGCGCAACTGGTTCTCCAGGTAGCGTTTATAGGAAAAATGCAGGATATCCGGATCGTTGACGAAAAAAACAAAAGTCGGCGGCCGGACGCCCTGCTGGGTCGCGTAATAAATCTTCAGCCGCTTGCCCCTGTCGCCCGGCGGCGGGTTCATATACAGCCATTCGCGCAATTCGCCGTTCAAAACGCTGGTTTGGACGCGGCGGCAATTTTGTTCGGCCACAAATTCCGTCAATTCCATTATCTTGTGAACGCGCTGGCCGGTCAAAGCGGAAATAAACCACGTCGGCGCGTAGTGGAGAAAACCCATTTCCTCCCGCAGTTTTTTCTCGACGGCGTTCATGGTATTGCTGTCTTTTTCCACCAAATCCCATTTATTGACGACTAAAATTATCCCTTTGCCCGCTTCATGCACATAGCCGGCTATGCGTTTATCCTGCTCCGTCGCTCCCTCGGCGGCGTCCAGGAGCATGAGAGCCACATCGCAGCGGTTGATGGCGCGCAGGGCGCGGATGACGCTGTAGTTTTCCGTCGGCAGGGAAATCTTGGTTTTGCGCCGGATGCCGGCCGTATCGATCAAAGTATAATGGCGGTCGCCCCAGACAAACGGCGTATCGACCGCGTCTCGCGTCGTGCCGGGTATATCGCTGACGATCACGCGCTCCGCTCCGAGCAGTTTGTTGACGAGAGACGATTTGCCGACATTGGGGCGGCCGACGATGGCGACGCGCACAATATCCGGATCGCCGTCCTCATCTCCCCCCGCCGGCAGAGCCGTCAAAATCGCGTCCAGCAAATCGCCGCTGTTAAGCCCATGGGCGGCGGAGACGGGCAGAGGCGGCCCCAGGCCGAAGCGGAGATATTCATGCGCTTCATTGGCGAAGTTGGAAAAATTTTCCACCTTATTCACCACCAGCAAAACCGGCTTGCCGCCGCGCCGCAAAAAACGGGCGATTCGCTCGTCCGTTTCCGTCGGGCCGCTTTGGCCGTCAAGCAGCAAAAGGGTCAGATCCGCTTCCGCCGCCGCCAGTTCCGCCTGGCGGCGCGTCAGCTCCGCCAGGGGCGCGCCGCCGGTCTGCGGTTCAATGCCGCCCGTGTCTATCAAGGTGAATTTTCGCCCGCGCCAGTCCGCGTCGCGGTACAGCCTGTCCCGCGTCACGCCCGGCGTATCTTCCACGATAGCCGTGAGACCGCCGGTCAGGCGGTTAAACAAGGTTGATTTGCCCACGTTGGGGCGGCCCACTATCGCCACTACAGGTTTTGCCATGCGGCCTCCGCTTTCAGGGATTTAGTTCAGTTGCTTGCTCCGTCTAATTGAAGGCGATTTTTTTCACGCCGTGAACCCCTTCCAGGGCGACAAGAGTTCTGGTCACGTCTTTTTCCACGTCCTGATCCACGGCGAGAATCATGACGCTCAGATTTTTGTCCTCGGTGGCCGCAAGCTGCATGCCGTTGATATTGATGCCCTGTTCGCCCAGGGCCAGGCCGACTTTGCCCACCATGCCCGGCGTGTTTTCATGCGGAATCCACAGCAGCCAGCCTTCGGGGGCCACGTCCACGCGGCAGCCGTTGATGCGCACGATCCGGCCCTGAGAGCGGCCGAACAAAGTGCCGGCGGCTTCGCACACCGCTTCGTCCGTCTTGACTTTGACCGTGATGAGATCGACAAAATTTTCCGTTTCCGAACTCTTGAAATCCGTGACGTTGATCCCTCTGGCTTTGGCCACCTCAGGCGCGTTGACGAAATTGACGTCCTCTTGCAGAATCGGGTTGAGCACGCCTTTCAGGACGCCCAAAGTGAGCATTTTCGTGTCCATGGCGCTAATTTCGCCGTTATAGCTCACCTCCACGCTTTTGATGCCGCCGCCGGCCAGGTGTACGGCCAGCGCCCCCATTTTTTCCACGAGAATCAGGTAAGGGCGAATCGTCTCCATCACCGAGCGGGAAACAGGGGGGATATTGAGGGAAGTCGCCACCGGTTCCGCTCGCAGCGCCGCCAATACGCCGCGGGCGACGACGATCGCCACCTCGTTTTCCGATTCCTGCGTCCGGGCCGCCAGGCGGGGGGTACAGACGACCTGCGCCATTTGGAAAAAAGGATGACCGGCCGGCAGCGGTTCCCGCTCAAAACAGTCCAGCGCCGCTCCCGCGACCTTGCCGCTTTCCAGGGCGGCCAGCAAAGCCTCTTCGTCAATCAGACCGCCGCGGGCGCAGTTGATGACGCGGACGCCGGGTTTCATCCGGGCGAAAGCTTCGGCGTTGAGCAAATGACGGGAATCCTCACTGAGCGGAATATGCAGCGAGATATAATCCGCCTGGGAGAGCAGGGCGGGCAAATCCGTCATCTCCGCGTCCAGCTCCCGCCCGCGCGCTTTGCTGATAAAAGGATCATAGGCCAGTATTTTCATGTGAAAAGCGCGGGCGCGCTCCGCCAGACCGGCGCCGACACGGCCGAAGCCGATGATGCCGAGCGTTTTTTCCCGCAGCTCCGTGCCGAGAATCGATTCGCGCTCCCAGCTCCCGCCCCGCGTCGCGGCGTAAGCGAGCGGAATCTGCCGGCTCAGAGCCAGCAGCATACCCACCGTGTATTCAATATGGGAGGCGCTGGCGCCCTGGGGCGCGTTAAGCACCATGACCCCGTGGCGGGTCGCGGCCGGGATGTCTATCTGATCCACCTCCAGCCCGGCCCGGCCGATCACTTTCAGGTTGACGCCCGCCGCCACGACTTCTTCGTCCACGACAGTATCTCCCCGCACGATCAGGGCGTCGTAAGCGCCGATCACATTTTTCAGCTCATCTTTTTCGATATGGGAATAAGTGTCCACCGCGCCGGCTTCTCTGAGAAGCGCCAGCCCGGCCGGAGCCACTTTCGCACTGACCAGAATTTTCAACGGACGCGCTCCTTCCGCGTTTTTTTATCATCAGTATACACCATTTTCCCGGCCTGAGCAAGGCGGAATATCCCCCCGCGGAGGATTGTGAGACGGCGAAAACAAAGTTATAATTTTAATGCGGACGGAAACCCCGTGACTATTGCGGACAGAAACCCCTACGCCTATTTCCGTTGTTGACGAAAGGAAGCTATTATGAAAAAAAGAAAAATAACCGCCCTCTTACTTATCGCCCTGACGCTGGCCGCGGGCCTTGCCGCCTGTTCGCGCGGCGATTCAGGCTCAGGCGGCCCGCCGTCGCCTGAGGCTCAGGAACTGGTGATCGGCGACCAGTTCGACCTCGGCGGTTTTGACCCCGCGGGCGGGATGCTCGACGACGCTCAAATACTCGCCTATAACGCTCTGATCGAACTGGACGCGGATTTCAAACAAGTTCCGGCCCTGGCCGAATCGTGGGAAATGAGCGCCGACGGCAAGACCTGGACGTTTCATCTGCGCTCCGGCGTAACCTTCCATGACGGCGAACCGTTCGACTCCGCCGCCGCGCTCGTCAATTTTCAGACCCGCCTGGCCGGCTGGCCGGCCGCCGCCGCGGTCGAAACCTATGAAACGCCCGACGCCAACACCTTGATCTGCAAGCTGAAGCAGCCGTCGTACGCTTTCGCCTCCGATATCGCCCGCACCGCCATGAGTATGGCGAGTCCGAAAGCGATCAATGAAGACGGAACCCTCGCCTACGAGGCCGGAACGGGGCCTTACAAGCTCGCCGGCTGGACGCCGGACGTCGAATACACATTTGAAGCCTATGACGGCTACTGGGGCGGCCCGGTGAATCTGCAAAAAATCACCTTCAAAGTCGTCGCGGACGCGCAGGCGCGGGCCATGGCGCTGGAAGCCGGAGAAATCGACATGATGAGCGGCTATCAGTCGCTCGCGGCCATCAAACGGCTGACAGACGACCCGCGTTTCACCATGTTTATCAAAACCCAAAACACATCGGGGGCAATATATTTCAACCTGGAGCGCGTTCCCGATCTTTCCGTCCGCGCCGCCGTCGCGAAAGCGCTTGATTTCGGCGCGATGCTGCCGTCGCTGCTGCCGGGGCTGGTCACGCCGCCGAGCGGTTTCTTCTCGCCGGCCTACGGGGAACTTGTCAGCCCGGACGCCGGGAATCCCGCCTACGACCCTGCCGCGATTCCCGCTCTGCTGGAAGCCGGCGGCTACAGCCGGGGCGCGGACGGCATATGGGCCAAAGACGGCGCGCCGCTGGCGCTGACGCTGACCTACTCAACGGGGAACAGTGAAGATTCGCTGCTGGCGCCCGCGATTCAGGCCCAACTGGCCGAAGCGGGCCTCGCCCTGACGCTGAACGGCGTGGACGGGGCGACGCTCGGCGATTTGCTCGACCGGAAAGAATATGACCTGGCGCTGACCGGCCAGTCGTTTATACCGACTGACGACACAGTGTTCCATTACGCGGAGGGATACTGGCATACAGGCAGTTACTACAATATATATTCAACCCCTGAGATTGACGCGCTGATCGACGAGCTGGCGGTTTCCCTGGACAGGGAGCGGCGGAAGGAACTTAACTGGAAAATACAGGAAAAAATAATGGAACAGGTTCCGGTGATCATGGTTTATCACCGCAACAGCATCCGCCTCGCCTGGGAGAAAGTCTCCGGTTTTGACATCGGGGCGGGCTGCTGGCACGTTAATTATGATCTCAAAAACGCGAAAATCAACTGAAGAAAAACCGGCCGCCCCAAAACCGGCCGCCCCAAAACCGGCCGCGCGCAAACCGGCTAAGAACCGGTACGTCCTTTTGCGGGCGCTGTCGTATATCCCCGTCCTTTTTGGCGTAACCGTCCTCGTGTTTGTCCTGATGCGCGCCGCCCCCGGCGACGCGGCCTACATGCTCCTGACGGAACACGGCAAGGACGTCACGCGGGAAAACCTCGCCCAGACCCGGACGGAGCTTTTGCTCGACGCGCCCGTATGGAAGCAATACGCCGCCTGGGTGGCCGCGGCGGCAAAACTGGATTTTGGCCGCTCGGCGATTAACGGGCGGGAGGCGCTGCCCCAGTTCGTCGCCCACCTCGCTTATACCGTCCGTCTCGCCTTGCCCGCGATCGCAGTGATGCTCTTTATCGCGCTGCCATGCGGCGTTATCGCGGCGGCGCGGGCGGGCGGCGCCTTTGACGCGGCGGCGCGGGCCGCGACTGTTTTGATTCTGTCAATCCCCGGCTTTTGCGCCGGTCTCGCCCTGCTCTACCTGTTCGGGGTAAAACTCGCCTTGCTCCCCACCTTCGGCGCGGGCGGCTGGCGGCATATGATTCTGCCCGCCGCGACGCTGGCGGCGGGCGCCGGCGCCGGCTACGCCCGCTTTATCCGCGCGGCGGTGCTGGAACAGCTCTCGGCGGACTATATCAAAGCGGGCCTGGCCAGAGGCGTCCGCCCCGGCAGGCTCGTAAACCGGGCCGCGCTGCGGCAGGCGCTGCCGGCGATTGTGACCTCGGTCAGCATGACTCTCGGCCTGCTGCTTGGGGGTTCGGCGGTGATTGAGACGGTATTTAGCTGGCCGGGCGTCGGCAAATTCCTGGTGGACGCCGTCAGCAAGCGCGATTACGCGGTCGTGCAGTGCTGCGTTCTGCTGTTCGGCGTTTTTTTTGTGACTTTGAACTTCGCGGCGGAGATCATATCAATGCTGCTCGATCCGAAAACCCGGCGCGGGAAGGGGGACGCGGCATGAAAAAAGCGTTCGCCAATCCGCTTTTCACGGCCGGATTCATTATCTCTTTCCTGCTGAGCGCCGTCGCCCTGTTCGGCGGAATTCTCGCGCCGAACGACCCGCTGGCCGTAGATTTCCGCAACACGCTCGCCCCACCGGGCGGCGCCTTCCCGCTCGGCACGGACGACTTGGGGCGCTGCGTTTTGAGCCGTTTGCTTTGCGGCGCCGGCGCCACGCTGGGCGCTACCCTTACCGTCGAAATTTTCACGCTGACCTTCGGCCTGTTTGCCGGGCTTATCGCGGGTTATTTCGGCAAAGCGGCGGACGGCGTGATTTTAATCGTCCTCGACGTCTTGCTCGCGTTTCCGAGCATCATCCTCGCCCTGGTGATCGCGGGCGTCCTGGGGCCGGGTTTATTTAATCTGATCCTCGCGCTGTGCGCCGTCTGGTGGGTGGGACACGCGCGCATGGCGCGGAGCCTCGCCCGGTCCGCGCGGGGGCGGACGTTTGTCCTCGCCGCCAAAGCCTGCGGCAGCGGCAGTTTCAGCATAATAACGCGAAAAATCCTGCCTCATATCCTGCCCCAGATGATTGTTTACAGCGCCCTGGACGCCTCGGCGGTAATCGCGGGCATATCGTCGCTGTCGTTTATCGGGCTTGGGGTTCGCCCTCCCGCGCCGGAATGGGGGGCGAGCCTGAACGACGCGCGCGCCTACATGGAGACCAACCCGCAGATGCTGATAGCGGCGATTGTATGCCTGTTGCTGGCGGTCGCCGGCTTCCAATTAATGGGAGAAGGGCTGCGCGACGTTTTGGCGGTGCGGCTGCCGCATATCGGAATTCGCAAAAGGAGACGGGGCGATGCTTTGGGCAAACGGGATTTATAAGAGGTATCCCGGCGGCGCGGATGTGCTGAGGGGGGTGAGCATGACCTTGCGGCCCGGCGAGATCATGGGGCTCGTCGGCGAGTCGGGCTGCG
>JAIRRL010000094.1 GCA_031255985.1 Gracilibacteraceae bacterium | reverse complement strand
CTTTTTGTATCTGAGAGCGGCATCCGGACGGCGGCGGACGTGGAAAAATTGCGTCAAAACGGTGTGGACGCCGTCCTGGTGGGGGAGGCGCTCATGCGTTCGCCCGATAAAAAGGCGGCGTTGGCCGCATTGAGAGGATGATATCGTGAGCAAGGTTAAGATATGCGGTCTGCGCCGTCCGGAGGATATCAAGGCCGTAAACCGCGTACTGCCGGATTTTATCGGTTTTGTATTTGCCCCAAGCAAACGCAAAGTGGAAGCGAAAACCGCGGCAATGCTCAAAGAACTGCTTGACCCGCGCATTAAAGCCGTCGGCGTATTTGTGAACGAAAACATTGATGTTGTATCGGCGCTGTACCTGAATCATAGCGTTGATTTCATTCAGCTGCACGGCGACGAGGACGGCGCGTATATTCTGCGCCTGAAGGAAAAATGCGGCTGCCCGGTCATTAAGGCTGTCAGCGTTGGCGATTCGCTGCCGCCTCTGCCCGCCGAGGCCGATTATTTGCTGTTTGATACGTTTTCGGCGCGGCGGGGCGGTACGGGCAGGGCTTTTGACTGGAATATCCTGAAACACTATCGCGGATTGCCGTATTTTCTTGCGGGCGGACTTTCGCCTGACAATATTTCCGATGTGTTTGAGCGGCTTTCCCCCTTCTGCGTGGACGTGAGCAGCGGCGTGGAAACGGATGGCTTAAAGGACATGGAAAAAATAGAGAAATTCGTCCGCTTGGTTCGGCGTCCTGCTCGTTCCCTGCCTCCGTAGGGGACGCCGCCTTCGGCGTCCCGCCAAACAGCTCCGGATTTATGTAAATAACCCCCTAATAACCCCCTAAAATTTGGGAAATTTTAGGGGGTTATCTCACGCCTTTTGTCGAATAAAATCGAAAAAAGCATTGACAGAATTGGGTATCAAGGATTATAATACAAACAATTTAATAAATTAATTATGGAAGAGGTGTGATCGTCATGTCACGAATTCCGACCGGGTTGCAAAGCAGGATTATGTCCGCTGAACAAGCCGCTGCGCTGATTACGTCGGGGATGACTTTGGGGATGAGCGGATTTACCCTGGTTGGTTATCCCAAGGCGATACCGGGGGCTTTGGCCGCCTCCGGCCACGCGAAAAACCTGACGTTATGTACCGGCGCGTCCGTGGGCGACGATATGGACGGCGTCATGGCGCGGGCGGGCATTATCAGCCGGAGGTATTCCTATCAGTCCAACAAAAGCACTCGCACTTTGATCAACGAAGGCTCAATCGGATATATCGACATGCACCTTTCACACGTCCCGGCGTTTGTAAACCGGCAGATGGGCGGCATCCACATAGACGCGGCGGTGATTGAATGCGCCGCGATCACGGAGAACGGCCTGATTCCGGCCGCGTCGATGGGCGCGTCGGACGCTTTTGTCCGCGTGGCGGACAAGGTCATAGTCGAGCTGAACGAGACCATCCCGCTGGATATCATCGGTATGCACGACGTTTTTGAAATCGGCCTGCCCCCCAACGCCAAACCCATTCCGATCGTACATCCGCTCGACCGGGTCGGCCTGAACTACATCCCTTGTCCGCCTGAGAAAATAGCCGCTATCGTGGTAACGCAGCTCAAGGACAAGTCGCCCGCGTTTACCGAACCCAATGAAATATCGCGCGTCATCGGCGGACATATTATTGATTTTCTCAAGAGCGAAGTGTCGGCGGGCCGTCTGCCCCAGAACCTCCTGCCCCTGCAGTCGGGCGTGGGTTCGGTGGCGAACGCCGTATTGCAAGCCTTTGCCGACAGCGGTTTCCGCGGCCTGACCATGTACACGGAAACCTTCCAGGATTCCGCGCTGGATTTGCTCGACCAGGGAGTCGTCCTCGGCGCCACGACCTGCGCCGTCTCCTTCAGCGAAGCCGCGCAGGAGCGTTTTTACGGCAATCTGGCCGCCTACCGGGAAAAACTGGTTCTGCGTTCGCAGGAATTATCCAATAATCCTGAGCTCATACGGAGACTGGGTCTCGTTTCCATGAACACCCCCATCGAAGTGGATATTTATGGAAATGTGAACTCCACTCACGTCGCGGGTTCCGCCGTCATGAACGGCATCGGCGGTTCCGGCGATTTCACCCGCAACGCCTCCCTCAACATTTTCGCGACGGAGTCGGTCGGCAAAAAAGGCGCCATCTCCTGCATCGTGCCGATGGCCTCGCATGTCGATCACACCGAACACGACACCCAGATCATCGTGACCGAGCAGGGCGTGGCCGACTTGCGCTGGAAAACGCCGCTGGAGCGCGCGGAACTGCTGATCGAAAACTGTTCGCATCCGGATTACCGGCCGATGCTGCGTTCTTATCTGGAACAGGCGAAAAAAACGGCGAAAAGCCAGCACACCCCGCACGACCTGAGCCAGGCTCTTTCCTGGCATCAGCGTTTTCTGGAAACAGGTTCCATGAAATAAGAACCGGCTAACCGGAACGGCATGGCGACGGCAGACTCTGGGAACAGTATTTCCGGCGGCGAGGTGACTAATGCGGCTACAGCAACGGATCCCAGCCGAATCAGCACAGGATGAAAAAAACGGACTCAATCCGGGCGCGACGGCGGCCGGCGTTGAGTCGCGCCTGCGGGGCGCCGCCGCCGTATGCCGCTGTCATTATTATCAGGTAGTGGACTCGACGAACGAGCGCCTGAAGGAAATGGCGGAAAACGGGGCGGCGGCGGGAACCGTCGTCTTGGCGGACTGCCAGAGCCGGGGCAAAGGCCGCGACGGGCGGGAGTTTTTCTCTCCCGCCGGAACCGGCGCCTATATAAGCGTGTTGCTGCGTCCTTTCCGCGGGCCGGCGCCGCTCATAACCGTCGCGGCCGCCGTCGCCGTTTCTCAGGCGATTGAGGAAGTCTGCTCCCTTGAGACGCGGATCAAATGGGTTAACGACATTTTTCGCGGCGACAAAAAAGTTTGCGGCATCCTGGCGGAAAGCTCGCTCTACCATGAGACGGAGGATCTGGATTACGTCGTGCTGGGCGTCGGCGTAAATATTTCCCCTCCGCCGGCTGGTTTTCCGGCCGAACTGAGCGGGATCGCCGGTTATCTGTACGATCTGGCCCCGGCATGGGATGTCCGGAGCGCCTTGACGGCGGAGATATTAAATAAATTCTTCGCCGCTTACGCGAATTTGGAAGAACGGGCTTATATGGCGGAATACCGCCGCCGCTCCAATCTGCTGGGGCGCGGCGTCCTCTGTCTGGAAGGCGGCCGCTCCTACCCGGCGCGGGCGCTCGCCATCAATGACGACGGCGAGCTGATCGTCTCTCTGGAGGACGGAACCCGCAAAGCCCTCAGCTCCGGCGAAGTAAGAGTGCGGCCGCTGGCGGCCGCCAATGAGATTTTATGTGATATTAAGGAAGTGAAACCATGACCGGCCGCTTGCATGTATATATCGGTTACGGGAAGGGCAAAAGCACGGCGGCGCTCGGTTTGCTGCTCCGGGCGGTAGGGCAGGGGTACCGGGTGCTGTACGGGCAGTTTATGAAATCCGGCCGCTCCGGGGAACTCAAGGTTCTGCCCGGATTGGGCGACCGGGTAAAACTCTGGGAAACAGCGCCGGTGCAGAAATTTTTTCGCAACCTCTCCCCGGAGGAACAGCAGGAAGTGACGCGCGATCAGCGCGCCTCGCTCACGGAAATGGCGACGGCGATGGGGAGCGGCGCCTACGATCTGGTGATCATGGACGAGGCGTTGGATCTCGTCGATCTGGGCATAGTGGCGGAGCAGGAACTCGTGGATCTGGCCGCCGGCCGGCCGGAGACGGCCGAGCTGGTATTGACCGGCCACAACGCGGGCCCCCTGATCACGGACGCCGCTGATTATCTGACGGAATTCTTCGCCCGGAAACATCCCTACAACGAGGGCGTGCCCGCCCGCCGCGGCATAGAATTCTGACGGGCGCAATCATTTTGGCATGATTTTTCCTCCGAACAACCAACGCGGAGGAAGTCAGCAGATACAACGAATCAAAAACCGCGGTTTTCTCAGGTTTTTGAGGTTCACAATCGGTTAAGAGGCGTCCGGAGAGGACGTCTGAAAAAAGGGGGGAGCGGATTTCGCCTGATTTTACGGTTTTCTGAATCAGACGACGGCGAAAAAAACAGGGGAGGTGAAACAGCGGTTTGCCGGAACTGCGGCTTCGACTGACGGCGGCGGGCGCCGCCGATATGGACTAATTCAGAGGGAGGGGAAGCATTTGGATAAAAAAAGTAATTTTTTGATTCGGCGGATTCATTCTTTGCTGGCAATAATTCCCATCGGCATCTTTCTCTTGTTTCACTTATCATTGAATACCACCGTATTTTGGGGTTCGGCCAACTACGAGGCCGTGATCAATTTCATGAAGACCATGCCCTTGGTTTGGGCGCTGGAACTGATCATCATCTTCATTCCGCTGCTGGTACACGCCGTATACGGAATCTGGATCGTCTACGTCGCCAAAAACAACGTCCTTGACTACAAATACGGCGCCAACTGGGCGTTCTATTTACAGCGGATCACGGCGCTCATCACGGTGGTCTTTCTTGTTTTCCACGTCTATCTCCAGCGTTTCATGGTGCATGAAGCCGCGGATGTGATCAGCGGACTGACCGGTTATTTACAAAACCCGCTCTTTTTCGCTCTTTACGCGCTCGGACTGCTGGCGGCTGTTTATCATTTCTGTAACGGCCTTTTCACATTCCTCATCTCCTGGGGCATTACCATAGGCGATCACTCGCAGAAAATCTGCCGGGGCATAAGCCTGGTGTTATTCGTTGTAATGGGCGTATGGGGAGTCGGGATTCTGACGGCTATCGCCGGATTCTGACGCAGCGCCGGCGGAAAACTTCCGGCCGCGCGCGCGGCCTGCCTTAATGACTTAACATAGGGAGGGAAGAAGTGATTTGAGTAAACAAAAAATTATTGTCGTCGGCGGCGGACTGGCCGGCCTGATGGCGACTATGAGAATAGCGGAAAAAAACGTACAGGTCGATTTGATCTCCTTGGTTCCGGTGAAGAGATCACATTCTGTTTGCGCTCAGGGCGGCATTAACGCCGCGCTGGACACAAAAGGCGAAAGCGATTCGACCTGGGAACACTTCGACGACACGATTTACGGCGGCGATTTCCTGGCTAACCAGCCGCCGGTCAAAAGAATGTGCGACGCCGCGCCCGGCATCATCTACACGATGGACCGCATGGGCGTCATGTTTACCCGCACGGCGGAAGGACTGCTGGACCTGCGCAATTTCGGCGGGCAGAAAAACAAGCGCACGGCTTTCGCGGGCGCGACGACCGGCGCCCAGCTTGAATATTGCTGCGACGAGCAGGTGCGCAAGCACGAAGCCGCCGGCACGGTGCAAAAATACGAAGGCTGGGAATTCCTTTCCGCGGTTATCGACGAGGACGGCGTTTGCCGCGGCTGCATCGCCCAGAACCTCACAACCATGGAAATCCGCATATTCAAAGGCGACGCCGTGATTTTGGCGACCGGCGGCGGCGGCATGATCTACGCCAAGAGCACCACCTCCACCATCTGCACCGGCACGGCCGCCGGCAGCATTTTCCAGCAGGGCGCCTATCTGGCCAACATGGAATTCATCCAGATTCATCCCACCGCCATGCTGGGCGACGACAAAACGCGGCTCATGTCCGAATCGGCCCGCGGCGAAGGGGGAAGGGTCTGGACTTACAAAGACGGCAAGCCCTGGTATTTCCTGGAAGAAATGTATCCGGCCTACGGCAACCTCGTGCCGAGAGACATCGCTTCCCGCGCCATTCACAAAGTATGTGTGGACATGGGCCTGGGCATTGACGGCAAAAACCAGGTTTATCTGGATCTGTCCCATCTGCCGACCGATTTCCTCAATCGCCGTCTGGGCGGCATCATGGAAATCTACGAAAAATTCCACGGCGACGATCCCCGCAAAGTCGCGATGAAGATTTTCCCCGGCATCCACTACTTCATGGGCGGCATCCACGTGGACGAAGATCATATGACCTGTATTCCCGGCTTATTCGCCGCCGGCGAATGTGACTATATGTATCACGGCGCCAACCGCCTGGGGGCCAACTCTCTGCTCTCCGCTCTTTACAGCGGCACCGTCTGCGGCCCGGCGGCCCTGAAATATATCAAGGGCCTGAGCAAAACGGCGGAAGACACCGACGAGAAGATTTTCACCCAGGAAATGAAAAAACAGGAAATTTTCCACGAAAAGATCACGAAGATGAGCGGTACGGAGAATCCTTACGTGCTGCATCAGGAACTGGGCGACACGATGCGGGCCAATGTGGGCATCGTCCGCAACAACAAGGATTTGGCGGCCAACGAGGAAGCCATCCGGGCAATCAAGGAGCGCTGGGAAAAGATAAACATGGTGGACGGCCACGGCTTCAGCAATCAGACCATCTTCTTCACCCGCGACCTGAAAAACATGATCGAAGTGGCTCACGCCATCACCGTCGGCGCCTTGCGGCGGGACGAGAGCCGCGGCAGTCATTACAAACCGGAATTCCCGGATCGCAACGACGAAAAATTCCTCAAAACCTCCAAATCCCGCTGGACGCCGGACGGCCCGGTAATCGAGTGGGAGGACGTGGATACCTCTTTAATCAAACCGCGCAAACGGGTGTACAATGTAGCGAAGGAGGTGTCGGCCAGTGGCAAGTGAGAGCGGCAAATTTATCAACATTAAAGTCAAACGCCAGGACGGGCCGGATTCGGCGCCGTACTGGGAAGAGTTCAATATTCCCTATAAACCCAATATGAACGTCGTTTCCGTTTTGATGGAAGTGCGCAAAAATCCGGTTAACGCCCAGGGCAAAGCGGTCAATCCGGTAGTCTGGGAGTGCAATTGCCTGGAGGAAGTGTGCGGCGCCTGCACCATGCTGATCAACGGCGTCCCGCGCCAGGCTTGCGCCGCCCTGATTGACAAGATTTACGATCAGACCGGGTTCGGCAAACAGATCGTGCTGGCCCCGCTGACCAAGTTCCCCATAATCCGCGATCTCACGATCAACCGCGACCGGATGTTTGAAAACCTGAAGCGGGTCAAAGCCTGGGTTCCCGTGGACGGAAGCTGGGCGATCGCCCGCGGCCCCAGAGTCCCCGACCGGGAGCAGCAATGGGCCTATATCATCTCCCGCTGCATGACCTGCGGCTGCTGCCAGGAAGCCTGTCCCAACGTCAGCAACAAATCAAAATTCATCGGCCCTTCCCATATCGCTCAGGTGCGCCTTTTCAACACGCATCCCATCGGCGAGATGCACAAGGAAGACCGTCTGGACGCCTTGATGCTGGAGGGCGGGATTCAGGAGTGCGGCAACGCTCAGAACTGCCGCAAGGTCTGTCCCAAGGAAATCCCGCTGACCAATCACATCGCTTTCATGAACAAGGAAACCTTCAAATACGCGGTTCGCAGCTGGCGCACCAAATAACCCCCGGCGGCAGATAAGTTTGAACGGAACGGTTAAGCGGTAAAATTCAAATTATCAATCAGGTTGGGAGGCGAAGCAAACGAAAACCATCGAATATCAAACGATCGTTAACGAAGTAGCGCGGCTGTGCATGGAAGGCAATTATTACCTCGGCGCCGACGTGGTGGACGCTTTCAAAAAAGGATTGACGGAAGAAGTTTCCCCGACGGGCAAGGACGTGTTTAAACAGCTGCTGGAAAACGCGGAAATCGCCGCCGAAGAACAGGTTCCCATGTGCCAGGACTGCGGCGTGGCCGTTGTTTTCCTGGAAGTGGGGCAGGACGCGCGCGTGAGCGGCGGCACGATCAGAGACGCCGTGACCGAGGGCGTGATCAAAGGCTATGCGGACGGCTATCTGCGCAAATCCATGTGTGATCCTCTTACCAGAGCCAACACCGGCAACAACGCCCCGCCGATCATTCATACCGAGCTGGTGACCGGCGATTCCCTGAAAATCACGGTGGCCCCCAAGGGCGGCGGCAGTGAAAACATGAGTACGGTGGCGATGCTGCCTCCTTCCGCCGGACGGGACGGTTTAAAACAAGTCGTCATCGAGCGGGTGCGCCAGGCCGGCCCGAATCCCTGCCCACCGATTGTGGTGGGCGTGGGCGTAGGCGGCAATTTTGAATACTCGGCCCTCCTGGCCAAGAAGGCTCTGCTGCGCGAACTGGGCGAACCCAGCCCGATCCCGGAAATGGCTGCTTTGGAAGCGGAGCTGTTAAGCGACATCAACAAGCTTGGCATCGGCCCCGCCGGACTGGGGGGCAAATGCACCGCCCTGGGCGTGGCTATCGAGTATCATCCCTGTCATATAGCCAGCTTCCCTGTAGCTGTGAACATCAATTGTCATGCCGCGCGGCATAAATCAACGGTTCTGTAGGAGGTAGGAAATGGCGGAGAAATACTTGACCACTCCCCTTAGCGACGCGGATCTTGAGTCGCTGCGCATAGGCGATTTAGTCTATTTGAGCGGGGTGATTTATACCGGGCGCGACGCGGCGCACAAGAGGCTCGTGGATCTGCTCAAGGCGGGAGAACCGCTGCCGATGGATCTCCAGGGCCAGGTGATTTATTATGTCGGGCCGGCGCCCGCGAAGCCGGGCAAACCCATCGGTTCCGCCGGGCCGACCACCAGTTACCGGATGGACGCTTACGCCCCGACTCTGATCGCCCAATCCGGATTGCGCGGGATGATCGGCAAGGGGAAACGGAACGACGAAGTCAAACAGGCGATCAAGGACTATAAAGCCGTCTACTTCGGTTCGACCGGGGGAGCGGCGGCCCTGACCGCCAGATGTATCAAAACAGCGGAAGTCATCGCTTACCCCGATCTCGGCCCGGAAGCCGTCAGAAGACTGACGGTGGAAAATATGCCGGTGACCGTGATCAACGACGTACACGGCGGTGATCTCTATATTGAAGGCGTCAATCAATATAACACGGAAGCGTGAAAAAAAGACGCCCGCCCAAGGACTTGGCAAAAAAATAGACGCATAAAACCTTTCGCGCCCCGGCCTTGCCGCCGGGGCGCGAAAGGGCGCTGGCGCAGCAGTAGCGTTTTTGCCCGGCGGCCGGACAAGTCCGAGAGTAAAAGAGGGAGAGTGATTCAAAATGAGCGACAAACAAAAGTGGGCCGAGACGACCCTCGCCAAAGCGCTGGAGCGCGGGAAAGAGCGTAAGGAGTTCAAAAGTACCAGCGGCTTTCCGTTAGAGCGGCTGGCCACGCCGGAAGACCTGCGCTCGGATTATGATACGGCGCTCGGTTATCCGGGACAGTATCCGTTCACCAGAGGCGTCCAGCCGACGATGTACCGGGGCCGGCTGTGGACCATGCGGCAATACGCGGGTTTTGCCACCGCGGAGGAAAGCAATCAGCGCTACAAATATCTCCTGTCCCAGGGCCAGACGGGCCTGTCGATCGCTTTCGACCTGCCCACTCAGATCGGCTATGATTCGGACGATCCCCTGGCCACCGGCGAAATAGGCCGGGTGGGCGTGGCGATTGACTCCATGAAAGACATGGAAATTCTGTTTGACGGCATCCCGATGGACAAAGTAAGCACGTCCATGACGATCAACGCCCCCGCCGTCGTCCTCTTGGCTTTTTACATCGCCGCCGCGGAAAAACAGGGTGTGACGGCGGACAAGCTGAACGGCACGACCCAAAACGATATCCTGAAAGAATACGCGGCGCGCGGCACTTATATATTCCCGCCCGCTCCTTCCATGCGCCTGGTCACGAATTTATTCGCCTACTGCTCGGCTAACACGCCGAAATGGAACACGATTTCCATCTCCGGTTATCATATGCGCGAAGCGGGCTGCACCGCCGCCCAGGAAATCGCCTTTACCCTGGCCGACGGCATCGCTTATGTGGAAGCCGCTCTCAACGCCGGCATGGACGTGGATGATTTCGCCGGCCGCCTGGCCTTCTTCTTCGCCTCCCATAACAATCTGCTGGAGGAAGTCGCGAAATTCCGCGCCGCCAGACGTTTATGGGCGAAAATCATGAAAGAAAGATTCCACGCCAAGAAGGAACGCTCCATGATGCTGCGTTTCCATACCCAGACCGCCGGCTGCACCTTGACCGCCCAGCAGCCTGACAACAATATCGTCCGGGTCGCCATCCAGTCCCTCGCGGCCGTGATGGGCGGCACCCAGTCTCTGCACACCAACAGCAAGGACGAGGCTCTGGCCCTCCCCACCGAGGAATCTGTACGCATCGCTTTGCGCACCCAGCAGATCATCGGTTACGAATCGGGAGTCGCCGACACCATCGACCCGCTGGCCGGCAGCTATTTTGTGGAAAGCCTGACCGATATGCTGCAGGAAAAAGCGGAAGAATACATCGCTCGCATCGATGATCTGGGCGGCGCCACCAAGGCGGTCGAACAGGGCTTCATCCAGCGCGAGATTACCGAAAGCGCCTATGAGTACCAGAAGGCGGTGGAAGTGAAGGATCAGATCGTCGTCGGCCAGAACGAGTTCATGGTGGAAAAAGTGCCGGTTGGCCAGCTGCATAAGATTGATCCGGCGACCGCCGAACATCAGATCCGGAAAGTGACGGAAGTGCGCCGCAACCGCAACCAGGAACAGGTGCGGGAGAAATTGGACGCTTTGCGCGCGGCGGCGGAAACCGACGCCAACCTGATGCCCTATATCCTGGATTGTGCGCGGCTCTATTGTACCGAAGGCGAAATCTGCAACGAACTGCGCGCCGTATTTGGTGAATACCGCGCGACGGAGGTGCTGTAAATGGCGGACAAGAAAATAAGAATTCTCATTGCCAAGCCCGGACTGGACGGGCATGACCGCGGCGCGAAGGTGATCGCGCGGACTTTGCGGGACGCCGGTTACGAAGTTATTTACACCGGCCTGCGTCAGTCGCCGGAGCAGATCGTGGCGGCGGCCATATCGGAAGACGTGAACGCCATCGGGATTTCCGTGCTGTCGGGAGCGCACGGCTATTTATTTCCCCGTATCATCGAGCTGTTAAAAGAACAGAACGCGTCGGATATTCTCCTCTTTGGCGGCGGCATCATTCCGGACGACGATATTCCGGGCCTGAAAGAAGCCGGCGTCGCGGAAATATTCACTCCCGGCGCGCCTCTCGCCGACATCACCAACTTCCTGCGGAGCCGCTATGCCTCATAATACCGTAGATTTTCAAGAATTGCTGGTCCGGGGGCAAAGCGGCGACAAACGGGCGATCGGCCGCATGATCAGTCATATTGAAACCTATGGTCTGACCGAAAATCTCATCATGCGGCAACTATGGGCGCATACCGGCCACGCTGTTATCGTCGGGATTACCGGCGCCCCCGGCGCGGGCAAAAGCACCTTGACGGACAAGATGGTAAAATACTGGATATCCAAAGGATACCGGGTCGGGGTCATCGCGGTTGATCCCAGCAGTCCGTTCACCGGCGGCGCTATTTTGGGCGACCGGGTGCGTATGAACGATCTGGCTTTGATCAAGGAAGTCTATATCCGCTCCATGAGTACGCGCGGCCAGCTGGGCGGGCTGTCTTTGGCCTGCTCCGGCGCGGTCAGTATTCTGGACGCCTGCGGTTACGACATCGTTTTGATTGAGACGGTGGGGGTCGGGCAGTCCGAAGTGGCGATCATGAACGTGGCCGATCTGGTTTTGGTCATCACCGTGCCCGGCCTGGGCGACGAGATCCAGGCCATCAAGGCCGGCGTTCTGGAGATCGGCGACGTGTTCGCGGTCAACAAAAAAGATCTGCCGGGCGCCGACCGGACATCCAGGGAATTGCAAATGATGCTGGACATGAATCCGAATATGGGCGAGCGCCAACCGCCCGTACTCATGGTGAGCGCGGAAAAGAACGACGGCGTTGGCGATCTTTGCGACTCCATAATGGAAAATTATGGATGCATGAAAGAATCGGACGAACTGCTGACCCGCCGCAACAGACGCCTGAGGGAGGAACTGCTGGCCTATATGCAGGACAGGGTATACAGGCGGGTGCTGGCCCCCGTGATCGAGGCCGACTCTTTCGATGATAATATCAACGGTTTCCTCAGCCATAGCCGCAATCCGTACGCCTGGGCCGAGGAAATCGTGAGTCAAATTGAGGAGAAAATAAAATGAACGTAACCCAAATCGATCATATCGGCATAGCCGTAAAAGACCTCCAGGCCGCCGTGAAATGGTACGAGGAAACATTGGGTCTGAAGGCGGGCGGCACGGAAGAAGTGAGTGAGCAGAAAGTGACCGTGGCCTTTTTGCCCTGCGGCGAAGGGGAGCTGGAACTTCTGGAAAGCACGGCGCCGGACGGCCCAATCGCCCGTTTTATCGAGAAAAACGGCGAGGGGATTCAGCATATCGCCCTGCGGGTGGAGAGCATCGACGCGACTTTGGCGGAGCTAAAGGAAAAAGGCGTGCGCCTGATCGATCAGACGCCGCGTTACGGCGCGGGCGGCGCGCGCATCGCTTTTGTCCATCCGAAAGAAACAAAGGGCGTTCTTCTGGAATTGTGTGAAAGGACCTGATAGGGATGAATACATCGGAAAAACTCGCGGCCATGTTGGAAAAAACCGCTCATATTCAGCAGTGCGGCGGCCCGAAGGCGATTGAGAAGCAACATTCTCTGGGCAAACAGACCGCCAGGGAGCGGATTCAAAAACTGCTGGACGAAGGCACGTTCGTGGAGCTGGATACATTTGTGGCCCATCGCTGCGAGAGTTTGCAGGGCAAAGACATACCCGGCGACGGCGTGGTGACGGGCTACGGCAAAATAAACGGGCGCACAGCCTTTGTTTTCGCCCAGGATTTCACGGTTCAGGGCGGCGCTCTCGGCGAGATGCACGCGAAAAAGATTTGTAAAGTGCTGGATATGGCGGCTCAGGCCGGGGCGCCGGTAATCGGCCTCAACGATTCCGGCGGCGCCAGGATTCAGGAAGCGGTTGACGCCCTGGCCGGCTACGGTCAGATATTTTACCGCAACTCGATATATTCGGGCAAGGTTCCCCAGATTTCGGTGATCATGGGGCCTTGCGCCGGCGGCGCCGTGTATTCCCCGGCTCTGACGGACTTCATCCTCATGGTGGAAAAAGAGAGCCAGATGTTCATCACCGGGCCGGCTGTGATCAAGGCCACGACCGGCGAGGAAATAACCGTGGACGAGCTGGGCGGCACTTACACCCATACCGCGACCTCCGGCGTCGCCCATTTGGCGGCGGCCAATGAGGACGAGGCTCTGCAGGCGGTGCGGAATATCCTGTCTTATTTGCCTTCCAGCGCCAGGGAAAAACCGCCTGTTCTGCCCTATGAGGCGGGAGCGGAGGAAAGACCGGAACTGGACGCGCTGATTCCGGACAGCAACCGGCAGCCTTATGATATTCACGACGTGATCGAGCAGATTTCCGATCCCGGCGCTTTTTTTGAAATCCAGCCCGCTTACGCTGACAATATCGTCGTCGGCTTCTCCCGCGTGGCCGGCCGCAGCGTGGGGATTATCGCCAATCAGCCTTACAGCATGGGCGGCTGCCTGGACGTGAACGCCTCGGATAAGGCTTCCCGTTTTATTCAGTGCTGCGACGCTTTTAACGTGCCGCTGCTCAATCTGGTGGACGTTCCCGGTTTTCTGCCGGGGGTGGATCAGGAATTCACCGGCATCATCCGGCACGGGGCAAAACTGCTCTACGTCTACTCGGTGGCTCAGGTGCCCAAGGTGACGATCGTGCTGCGCAAAGCTTACGGCGGCTCCTATCTGGCGATGTGTTCCAAGGATCTGGGAGCGGACGTTGTGCTGGCCTGGCCGACGGCGGAGATAGCGGTCATGGGCGCCGACGGCGCGGTTAACGTGATCTACCGCAAGGAGATCGCGGCCGCCGAAGACAAAGAGGCGGCGCGGGCCGAAAAAGTCAAGGAATACTCGGATCGGTACGAAACGCCTTATATAGCGGCGGAGCGGGGATTTGTCGATATGCTGATCCGGCCGGCCGATACCAGGCGCTATCTGATCGAGAGCCTTATTATGTTGGAAAATAAACCCAGGCAGGATCAGGTGCGCGGCAATATGCCGCTGTAGGAGATGTATGCGTATTTATTTTGACAGCAGCTAACCGCCTTAGTCTCTGTCCGGCGCGCATTGAAAATTGATTTTGAGTTGTGGAGGTTAAGGTATGAGCATTTTTAGCTACGCCCTGATGTCGTATGGATTGATGGCGGCGATTTCTTTGGCTGTGGTCGGAATCATTGTTGGGATCAGCAAACTGACGGGCGGAAGCGGCGGGTCCGCGGAGGAGGATAAAGCGTAATGGAGTTCTTTTTACAGCTTTTTCCAGGCATAGGCACATTCTTCGAGGTGGAGGCTTCCATTGCCATCGCGCGAATTGTCTTGGTTCTCGCGGGGTTTGCGCTGGCTTATCTGGGGTTTACGGGAACTTTGGAGCCGCTGATCATGGTGCCGATGGGAATCGGCATGATCGCCGTCAACTGCGGCATGTTATTTTTGGATAACGGAGAAGTCGGCAATATCATCATCTCGCCGTTAATATCCGATAATAACGAACTCATGACAGTTATGCAGGTCAACTTTCTGCAGCCAATCTACAACCTGACTTTTTCCAATGGTTTGATCGCCTGCCTGGTATTCATGGGCATCGGCGCCCGCAGCGAGATCAGCTTCATGCTGGCCAAGCCCTGGTCGTCGATGATCATCGCCATTTTCGCGGAACTGGGCACTTTTGTCGCTCTGGTTCTCGGCGTGGCGGCTCTCGGTCTCGCCCCCAACGAAGCGGCGGCGGTGGCCACTATCGGCGGCGCGGACGGGCCGATGGTCTTATTTGCCTCTCTGATGCTGGCGCCTGAATTATTTGTGCCGATCGGCATCATCGCTTATTTGTATTTGAGCTTATGCTACGGCGGTTATCCCTATATCATCAAGGCCCTGATTCCCAAAAAATACCGGGCCATTGACATGATAATAGAAGTGCCGGAAGTGTCCCAGAAGTCAAAGTTCATTTTTATCGTCGTCATTTGTACGATTCTTTGCCTGCTGCTGCCGGTGGCCGCGCCCCTGCTGCTCTCCTTCTTCCTCGGCATGGCGGTGAAAGAGGCTAATATTGAGAAGTATATCGGCTTATGCGAAGACGGACTTTCCTATTTTGCCACTTTCTTTTTGGGATTGCTCCTGGGCGTTCTTTGCGAAGCGAGTACCATTCTCAATCCGACGGTAGTAAAAATCCTGATTCTCGGCATTTTGGCCCTGGCGATTTCCGCGGTGGGCGGCATTATGGGCGGCTGGCTGATGTATCTGTGGCATAAGCGCAAAGGCGAGGATTTCAATCCCACCATCGGCGTGGCCGGCGTGTCCTGTATGCCTTCGACCGCCAAACTCGCTCAGCACGCGGCTCAGGATGAGAACCCCTTCGCCGTTATTTTGCCTGTCGCCATGGGGGCGAACATTTCCGGGGTCATCACTTCGGCGATTGTCGCCGGCATATTTGTGGCGACAATCAATATGGTCGCTGGTTAAAGGATTTATTGATAATCCTTGATCCATAAAAATCATTAGGAGGTAAACATGGACGTAAAAGCTAGGGTTCCCGGAACGATCAAGGCTCTGAAAGTCAGTGCGGGAGACGCGGTCAAATCTCGCGACGTCGTATGCGTCATGGAAGCGATGAAAATGGAGCAGCCGGTACCGTCGCCAGTGGACGGCGCCGTCAAGGAAATCAAGGTCGCCGTGGGCGACAAAGTGAAAGCCGGCGCCGTTATCATGGTGATTGAGTAAAACGGCTCCCGGTAACCGTTCCAAGGGCCGCCAGGCTGTAAAACACAGCATGGCGGCCCTTGTTTTTTATAATCATCGCGCTTTCTTTTGAGAGCTGAACGTATTGCCGCATATCCCGGCGAGAAGTCAATCCCACCAAAAATTGTAGCCGTCCATCGGAACCCATGCCGCAAGTTCCCACGGATTTTTCGCAGGAATTTTCGCAATGATCAACTCGGCGTGAGGCCGGCCGCCGCCGCCAATCGCGATAAAGCAATCGTTTGGCTCGAACTCCATGAAATCGCCCCGGATTTCCTCACCATAGGTTTCCATGTACTCTGCCAGCCGTTCGGCAAGAAACGCCTGCGCGTCCACATCCTCAGCTTCACGCAGAACGCTCTCGCGGAAGGCGGCGACGCCCTCCGGCGTGTTTTCGCACTCGGCGTCCTCAAGCGCCATTTCGAACGTTTCCGCCAAAACGTCGTCCGCTCCGGCAATGATCAGCGGGAAAAAACCGTCGCGCCTGCCCTCCTCGACCAGTTCATTGTAGCGCTTGGTCACCGCTTCGTCGTTCGCCGCATCCTTAAACAATTCATAGTCGCAACCCAAAAAATCCGTGATAAAAGTAAATTGCTCCGTCATTTCTTTGTCTCCTTTTGTCCTTTTGTCCTTTTGTCCTGCTTTTGTCCCGATCATTCATCCTGATATTATCAATTTCCCTGTTTTGCCTGTTTCCAAATCAAAGGAAAATCTGTAATCCCATTTTACACCAATTGGTAATAATTCGTAGACGGACAGGTTTAGCGGATTGTTTGCTTTGTCGTAATTGTCAATTTCTTCAATTAATGCAAAATTGTTTATCACACCAGTTCTTTCATAATTCACTTTTCACCGCCTCGATATAGTTTTACTGTTCTCCGGCAAGTCGTATCCGAGAGTCCGGATACAACTTGCCGCCGCGTCTATTTACGATTGCGCCGACAAATGCAACCGTACCCACTCTAAGACCGTTTCATAATCAAGCGACCTGTCAGCGATACCAAGCCCAAGCGCGACAAGTTCCTTTTGCGTATGCGAAATCGCAATGTCATTCAAACGCAAAATTGTGAGCAACGAAGTTACGGCGGCGCGTTTGTTGCCGTCAACAAATGGGTGATTGGCACAGATGCTGAAAGCCAGCCGCGCCGCCTTTTCAATAACGCCGGGGTAAAGTTCCTCGCCGCCGAATGTCTGATAACAATTCAAAACCGCGGATTCCAAAAGCCCTTTGTCACGCAAACCGTCGCTCCCGCCCGTTGCCGCAATCAGTTTTGAGTGCAGTGTGATTATTTCGTCAACGGTCAGAATGATCATTGTGCAAGTTGCCTTAGCGCTTCGAGATTTTCGTCAATGACACTATCGACAGCCGCACCAATAAATTTTTGCCTTGCGGCTTGAATTTCATCGTATTCTGAAAAACTCAAAACCATATAACGCGGTCTGTTGTTTTTCAGAATTACCGCCATGCCGTTTTCATCTACGAGCCGCACCACTTTGGAAAAATTCTGATTTGCTTCTGTCATTGACACAAGCAAATTTGTGTCAAGAGTCATAAAGTCACCTCATTTTTTTAAATTTATTATATTGGGCAACCGCAAGTCGGTTTCTTATCAATATCATTATACTTCAAACATAGGATTAAATCAACCTAGCCGTCGTTCAGTTCTCCGCAAAAAAACCTTTGATAAAGTCGTAGTCGCTCTCTATCAGGCTTTCAAGATACGCGGCAAAGTTCGGCGCGATGACGCCGCGCTCCATTATTTCCATGCCTCTATTTCAAACGTTTTTTCTTCATGATATTTTGGGAATTTTATTTCCTTTAATTTTCTAATTATTTTTTCTAATTCTTTATTTATATTCTCGTCATATAATTTTTTTCTTGCAATAATGTACGTAAATTGCATTGCGGTATTTCTTTTTACTGATTCTCTATTTATAAATAGTATGGTGTTTTCTATGCTGTCTTGCAAACGTAGAAGATAAATGTCTTTACCGGTATCCATATAGTAATCAAGTTCTATCCCTTTTTCTAGTTTCGCGGGGAGATAATGTACGGCATTTAGCCGAAAATCTTCTATAAGAATATCATCTGCTCCAAAATGACATTTACATTCCTTTTTTCTAATCCATTTTCCCAACAACCATTCTATAAGTTTCATTTTATATTCTTTTTCGCCGCCTCGATATGGTTTTCAAGTGAAGGCCATATATCAAAATCCGTGCATGGACGCTTCGCCTGTTTTGATTTCGCTGAATTTCATCACTGTCAAGCCGTTGCGTATTCAGTCCGCGTCACAATCGAATAATCCGGCGATATGAGGTATAATCGCCTCCTATATCCTCCATGTACCACAATTCATCGTCGCTTGGGCCATAGCCCTTGTAGTAGGTAGCAACGGGCAGAAAACCCAGCGTCAGCCCCATCCCGCCGCAGAGATTCTCGCCGCCGTCTCCGCCTTTCAAGATGACATTCTCGCCGGAGACCACTTCATAGCGATATGGGTCGGAGGCTATTGCCAGGCCGAATTGGTTTGGATTCGAAATATTCCAGCCCGCTTCGGCGGTTTCAATTTCAAAATAAGGGACCGCCATGTCGTAATCGTAACTGTCGCCCCAGCGCCACAGGGTCCGCGCGCCCCCGCCGCATAGATATTCCCATTCGTCTTCTGTTGGAAGGTCAAAGCCAGTGTCACGGATTTCCTTAAGAAGGCGATGGTATCCGATCCCTTCATACAGTTGTACGTGAAGCTTGCCGCCGATGTATTGCAGCTTGAGCGTTTTGTTCAACTCATACATGCCAGGGTCCGTGAGGGCGAGGTACTTTTGCAGATAGCC
>JAIRRL010000027.1 GCA_031255985.1 Gracilibacteraceae bacterium | reverse complement strand
CTCGGTTCGCTGGAACCGCAAGACTGCACGGAAGAGCTTATCCGGATCATGTTCGCTTTACCGGTTTTTTGCCCGCACTGGCATCTCCCCCTTCAAAGCGGCGCGGACAGCGTCTTGGCCCGGATGGGCCGCGTTTACCGGACGGCGGACTATGCCCGCGTTCTGGAGCGGCTTCGGGCGGCGCGGCCGGAGGTCGCCGTCACCGCCGATATTATGGCCGGTTTCCCGGAAGAAACGGCGGCGGAACATGAAACGAGCCGTCGTTTTGCCGAGGCTTGCGCTTTGGCCGGCCTGCACGTTTTTCCTTTTTCCCGCCGGGAGGGAACGGCGGCGGCGGCCCGACCGGATTTACCCCGGCAGATCAAGGACGCCCGCGTCCGGGATTTTCTCGCTCTCGGCGCGGCCGCCGCCGCCGCTTACCGCGCCCGGTATATCGGGCGGGAAGTAAAAATACTTTTGGAATATGTGGACGCGGCAGGAAAAAGCGGAGGGCATACCGAAAATTACATAAATGTAACCTTGCCGCCTACCTTGAATCCGGGCGACTGGCGGCCGGGAATGTTGGTGACGGAAACACTGCGGCAGGAATATTTTAGCAATGCGAAAGAGGATGGACACATATGAGTGACTGTTTGTTTTGCCGGATTGTCCGGGGAGAGCTGCCCTCGGACAAGGTATTTGAAAATGAGAGTTTGCTGGCTTTCCGGGATATTAATCCCATAGCGCCGGTACACATTCTTGTTATCCCGAAAAAACATTTGACAAGCCTGGCGGCGGCAGGGAGGGAGGACGGCGCGCTTTTGGGCGAAATGCTTCTGGTTTTGCGCGATCTGGCGGAGAAAAACGGAGTGAGCGAATCTGGTTACAGGGTGGTCACCAATATCGGCGCGGACGGCGCGCAGCAAGTGAATCATCTTCATTTTCATCTGCTTGGAGGGCGAAAATTGCAGGCCCGTCCTGAGTAGCTAATTCACCGGATGGAGGACAGGGAAAATGTTTGAAAACAAAAATGAGTTTAAGCGAGTCTACAAACAGCGTTTTATGTCGCTGCTGTCCAAATCGATTGACGAATCGACTGCCATTGACAGGTACGTGGCGCTGGCGTCGCTGGTTCGGGACGCTATGAGCGAAAAATGGGTTAATACCAACAGTTATTACCTGAAAAACGCGGAACGGCAGGTATATTATTTTTCCCTGGAATTCCTGGTAGGAAAATTTCTGGAACTTAATCTCCAGTATCTCGGCGTGGAGAAGCTATGCCGGGCGGGTTTGGCCGAACTGGACATTTCGCTTGACGAGATCATAGCCTGCGAACCGGACGCCGGCCTGGGCAACGGCGGTCTGGGCCGTTTGGCGGCTTGTTTTCTGGATTCTCTCGCCGCCTGCGGTTATCCGGGACATGGCTGCGGCATCCGTTATAAATACGGCCTGTTCAAACAGCAGATAGTAGACGGTTATCAGGTGGAACTGCCGGACAATTGGCTGCGCCTGAGCAATCCCTGGGAAGTGCGCAAGCCGGACAAGGCCATTGTGGTGCGCTTTTACGGTCATGTGCAAACCGAATTTGACGAGGCGGGGAACGCCCGTTTTTCGCATAAGGATTACGCGCCCGTGCTGGCCGTGCCTTATGACATGCCTATTCTCGGCGCCAACAACAATACGGTAAACACGCTGCGTCTGTGGAGCGCCGAGTCGGTCGACGAACAGTTTGATTTTGCCTCGTTCAGCCGCGGCGATTATGTAAACGCCGTGTCAAAAAAATACGCGGTCGAAGCCATTTCCGAGGTTCTGTATCCGGACGATTCCAATTATTCCAACCGGCTTCTGCGCCTGAAGCAGCAATATTTCTTTGTTTCGGCCGGCGTACAGTCCATCATTCGCCATTTTAAGCGCAAACACCGTGATTTGTCGTTGCTGCCGGATCTGATCGCCATCCATATTAACGACACTCATCCCTCGCTGGTCGTGCCGGAATTGATGCGGATTCTGATTGACGAAGAGGGCTACGGCTGGGACGAGGCGTGGAATATGACCACCCGCATCGTGGCGTACACGAACCACACTATCATGCCGGAAGCGCTGGAAAAATGGCCGATTGACGTTTTCCGCGAACTGATGCCGCGCATATATATGATCGTGGAAGAAATCAACCGCCGTTTCTGCAGCGAACTGATGGAGCGCTATCCGGGCGACGATTGGCGTGTACGGGATATGGCGATAATAGCCGACGACGTGGTCAAAATGGCTAATCTGGCCGTGGTCGGCAGTTTCAGCGTCAACGGCGTGGCGGCTGTGCATACCGAACTGCTGAAGCATGTCGTCATGAAAGATTTTTATGACTATTATCCCGCCAAATTCAATAATAAAACCAACGGCATTACTCACCGGCGCTGGCTGATAAAGGCCAATCCGGGACTGACCGCGCTGATCACGGACGCGATCGGCTCCGGCTGGCGTAAAGACCCGACGGAACTGAAATTCCTGCAAAAAATGCGCGGCGACGCCGCCCTGTATGACAAAATGGCGCGGGTTAAACGGGAAAACAAGGAGCGCCTGGCCCGTTACATTGAGGAAAACAATCATGTGCGCGTGGATCCCGACTCGATTTTTGACGCCCAGGTCAAACGCATCCACGCCTATAAGCGGCAATTGCTTAACGCGCTTCACATCCAATATCTGTATAATCTCATAACTGAACAGCCGGATTTGGATATTACCCCGCGCACCTTTATCTTTGCCGGCAAGGCGGCGCCGAGTTATTATTTCGCTAAAACGGTGGTCAAATATATCAATGAACTGGCGAATTTGGTCAATAACGACCGCGTGGCCCGGCGCAAAATACGGGTCGTGTTCCTGGAAAACTATAATGTCGGCCTGGCGGAACTGATTTTTCCGGCCAGCGACGTTTCAGAGCAGATATCGACCGCGTCCAAGGAAGCGTCCGGCACCGGCAATATGAAGTTCATGATGAACGGGGCCGTGACCTTAGGCACAAACGACGGGGCGAACATTGAGATCAGGCAATTGGTCGGAGACGATAATTTCGTCCTTTTTGGCCTTGAAGTGAATGATGTGCTGAAGCTGCAGCAAGGCGGCTACAACGCCGGCGATATCTACAGGGAGGACAACCGGATTCGCCAGGTGCTTGACCAGCTGGCTTTTGCCGACATGTTTCCCGCCGCCCCCCCAGAGACATTTTCTTCCATTACACGCGCTCTGTTGGAATATAATGATGAATTCTTTGTTTTGAAAGATTTTGCCGCATACGCCGCCGCCCAGCAAAAAATCGACGCCCTCTACCGGCAGAGTTCGGTATGGCACGGCATGGCGCTGGAAAACATCGCGATGTCCGGCAGTTTTTCCAGTGACAACACCATCCGCCAGTACGCCAGCGAAATATGGAAAATTCGCGCCTGTAATCCGTCCGGCGCCTGACAGGGCAGGGGAGGATTGTCAAAATATTACTTGACGCGGTTTGTTTTATCCCTTATAATAAATCACGTAGTGACAGCTATGTTTTCGGTGCGGGCGATTGGCGCGCCAAAAGCCTGAAACGCCAGTGGAGGGGGGGATAAAATTATGGGGGAAGTCAGAGTACGCAAGGATGAATCCCTGGATGCCGCACTCCGCCGGTTTAAACGCAATTGCCAGCGATCGGGCGTTCTGTCCGAAGCGCGTAAACATGAACATTATGAAAAACCCAGCGTCAAAAAGAAAAAGAAGTCCGAAGCGGCGCGGAAACGTAAGTTCAAATAGGGAGTTGCCGGAATTGGCCGGGAGCGGCTCTCTAAACTAAAAGGTAAAGCGGTCAGCCGGTTCGCGATGCGTAACCCTGAATAAACGGAAAAGCCGATGGCTCCGGTAAGGATTCATCGGCTTTTGTCATTGCCCGCTAAATTCGTGTCGCGGCCGGTGTAAGCTTCCACTATGTTTTCGATTTGCACCAGCGTCGATTCCGCCCAGGGGTATTCGAACAGATACTCGCCCCCCCAGGCGATGACGGCTTTTTTCTGTCCGGCCAGGAGATCATAGTAGTCGCAGGCGAACGCGCCCTGGCGCACATGACAACTCCCCCGGTTGGAGATCAGGATATCCAGGCCCCTGCTTTCAAACACGCCGCGCAAATAGGCGACGGCCTTGCGGTAAAGCTGCTTGACATGCTCGTCGTAGCGCCGGTTGTCCCACAGCACGTTTACGGCCATCTCCATCGTAACGGTGCCGCGCTTGTCCACCAGCAGCGCCAGCAATTCTTTCGCTTTCGCGTTTTTAAAATATATGGGCTGACCGTCAATAAACACGTCAAAACGGCCAAAGGTGCGCATTTCCACCTGCGGTTCCGCGCAGGGCAGCAATCTGCTCAATGCTTTGCCGACAGTCTCCAGGACGAGCGGTTTTAACCAATAGGCTTCGCAACCGGTCTGTATGGCTTCCACGGCGTAAACGTCCGTCGAGGCGGTCACGGCCAGTTTCATAAAATCCAGGTTGTCCCGGCGGCGCGCCAGCGAATGGAGCAACGCGGGCGCATTGCCCAGATCGTCCAAATCCAGAATCAGCAGACCGGGCTGTTCGTTAAGCAGATGCACAAAACCGCCGGCGTGGGTGGGAAAAGCGTGAACCTGCCGCCCGCCGGCCTGGGCTTTGCAGCACGCGGTGAGCTGACGCAAGGTCTCTTCCTGCGGAGAAATCACCGCAATATCCGTATTTACACTCATTGTTTTTATATCTCATCTTCGCGCGATTGTCTGAGTTGCACTTGTCTCTGGTAAATATAGCTGCACAGCAAAGCGTCGGCGTGCGGCACGAGAGGATCGAGACGGCAGCCGTAAATTATGTTGCCCGCGTCGTCGTATTCCCGGCGCAAAACAGTGAAAAACAAAGGGAACGGAACCGCGGGGACGGTGAGCGAACCGCGCATGCCGACGTCGAATTCATTAGCGGAAGCAAACATCACACCGCCGGCGGAAATGTTTTTCACCTCGGCGTTGATACTTCTGCCGTAATCGACCCAATTTTTATCCTCATCCTCATAACTGGTAATCTGCCCGCGAAAATCCACCCGCACTTTCAGGTTGTTCCGCCGTTCGATCCGCCCGCTCCAGCGGGTAATGAGGAAATTGGCCTGCGTCCCCGGAACGATGAAGGTCAAAATGGCCGCGGCTTCGTAAATGCCGAGTTCACTGTACAGCAATACGTTTACAGGCCGGTGCAAAGTGAGACTGCCGGTATTGAAATCTTTAAGGATCAACTGCGGTTTCATGTTCTCGTCGCTTTGTACCGTACACCACAGGCTGACTGCCAAAAGCGCGGGCTTTTCCCCGCTGGTGAACACCTCCGCTTTGCGGTAAATCTCCATAGTTCACCCCTCGCTGTTGCGTATCCCGTCGCTTAATTATAACCTAAAAAAGGCGGAAGGGGAAATGTTTTTTTTAAGCGGTGAAAGTTTTTCCGGCTTTTTCCCTTTCCGCCCTTCATTTTTCTCGCTATTGGCACGATATAAAAAATAGGCGAGCAATATGAAATAACGGTTGTCAATCAAATATAAGCAGGAGGCGATAATATGTTTTCAAGTATATCCGGAACCAGCAATTCCGCGTCCGGGGCGTCTTCCGTCAGCAAGGGGTTTGGCGGCTTGGCCAGCGGTCTGGACACGGATGAGCTGGTTACGCAGCTGACCAGCGGCACTACAAACCGTATCGACAAGCAGTTGCAGGAGCGCCAGAAAGCCCTTTGGAAACAGGAGATTTACCGCGACATTACAACGACGCTCCAGGAGTTCAGCAATAAGTATTTTTCCACTGCCTCATCCCTGAATATAATGAGCGCGCGTTTTTTTGAGCAATACACTTTGCGCTCCTCCTCGGACAAGGTGACGCTCTCCGGCGATCTGGCCATGGCGAACAATGTCAAAATCAAGTCCATTGATCAGCTGGCCGACAAAGCCAAGGCTTCATTCGCTCTGACCAAGGAGATCACGTCTAAGATTGATGATTCAAAACTGACGAATGGGGGGCTTGATGGAGCGAAAATAGAACTCTATCTGGATGGCGTTTATAAGACGCTGGAATTACACACGAGTGGCGTGAATTCAAATAATACTGATAAGATTTTAGCGGATTTTAACGACCAGCTAAAAGACGCTTTTGGCACTTTCGGCCCCGCTGGCGCTGCTACTCAGGCGGTTGAGGCTGAAGTTACAGGTTCGGCAGGAAACTGGACGCTTACGGTCAAAGTAGCCGACCCGACCGCGACCTTCGCCGTCCACGCGGCGGATTCCGGCGTTCTGGGATCTGGCGGATTGTTTGAGGATCTCGCCCCTAATATCATGAACAAGCACTCCCTCAACAGCGGTCTTAACTCGTTTGGAATCAGCGACGGAGATACTATGGAGATCAACGGCGTGACCATCACCGCCGAGGCGGACGACACGCTGGGCAGCCTGATCCGCAAAGTGAATTCCAGCGGGGCCGGCGGTACCATGAGTTATTCCCAGACGACCGGGCAGATCACCCTCGGCTC
>JAIRRL010000196.1 GCA_031255985.1 Gracilibacteraceae bacterium | reverse complement strand
TGGTGGCAAGCGCGTCGCAAATCAAGTCCACTTGTTCAAACGGCTTGCTCGAGACCCGCACAATATTGATATTGCCGGCCAACACCCCGCAAAGCAATGAATAGGCAAAATTGACCGGCACATTCGATGGCGCTACGTGAAACACCACGCCCCGCCCCATGCGCAACACGCCGTCGTACCGCTCTTTTATTTTGAGCAGGTGGGCTTTCCGGCAAAAGAAAGCGAAGGTCGCCACGTCCGGATAGGCGCGTGTCCGCGGGTCTTTGTTCAGCGAACGCGAGAGCGCATCGAAAAAACCGATCGCGTCGTCCGTAAAAGGCGTCAAGGCCGACAACTGCCCAAGGGTCTCCGGCGCCGGTTCTCCGGCCGGAAACAAATAATCTATCTGGTTAGAATTTGCTTGCATACGTATCACTGCATCCTCTGATTTCCGCATTCTTCAATCGCCCGGTGATTTTGAAAAACTTGCCGAGCCTGCCGCAGGGGCAATCGTCTTCGCCGAGGATAACGCCTTCGTCTTCGGTCAGCAGGGCGTGGCCGCAGTATGAGCGCGGCAGAGCCGACACCACCTCGACGACGCCCGTCTCCCCGAAGCCGAGAACCGCCAGATCGTTCGCCCCGCGCGTAATCACGTCGGAAAACACGCTCGCGTGCAGGTGGCCGCGCTCACATTCAATATACACGCTGCCGGCCTGCTCGACCATGCCATAGTAGTCGTGGACGCGGGTCAAACCGGTCGCGGCCCGGAGTTCGGCTTTGAAAACGGCCGGGGCGACCCGCTCGTCAGCCAGTTTTTTCCAGCCGCCGCCGTGAAAAAGAATCCCTTCGCTCAGGTCGATTTTTGCGGGCAGTTTTTTCAATTCCGCGTAAAAATGCCGCCACACCATAAAGGTGAAGCCGAACAGCAAGATCCGCTTGCCGCGGTGCTTGGCCAGGAAGGCGGTCAGGCCGTCTACATCGAGTTTCATCTCGTCGCTGAGGGCATAAAACCTGTCGCTGCCAAATATGGAAAACCCAAGGATGCCGGCGCCGCGGGCGGAGAACATCCGCCGGTCTTTTACCACCGACGGGCAGTCGATGATGATCATCGGAGCGCGCGCCGATCCCAGAAACGCGGACACCGTTTTGACGAGCGCTTTTTGCTGCAGGGCCGCCGTGGCGCGGTCAAGATAGATTCTGGCCGGCGTCTGCCCCGTCGTGCCGGAGGAAGTGACGGTCTTGAACACGTCTTCGTCCTTGACGCTTTTCAAGGTGAGTTCCTTGAACAAGCGGGCGGGCAGAGGGGGCAAATCGTGGTAGTCGGCGAGGCGGCGCGGGTCGAAGCCGATCGCGTCGAGCATCCCGCGGTACTGGGGGCAGTTCTCGTAATGATGAACCGTCAGGCGGGCGAGGGCGGCGGTCAGGAGCGGTTTTTTCTCTTTTTGCGCGAGCGAAAAGGGGCCTGCGCCCAAAAGCTCGTTTAAAAGCTCGTCCAAAGACTCATTTAAAGGTTCATTTAAAAAGCCGTCTAAAAGTTCGTCTGTCACCTTAATCCTCCAGGGCCGAATATTGCGTTTTGCCCGCCTCGTTTTTGGGGATGGCCGCAACCGGCCTGACGTCGAAAGCGGACGGGGGCAGTTGGGTTTTGGCGGCGATGAATTTGCGCGCGGCGGGAGCAATCGCGGCGTCCGTCACGTAAACGGTCATTTTGTCGTCAACGCCGGCGCAGGCGCAATCGCAGTCAAACTCCGCCCGGACGAGCTGTTCTGCTTCGTCGAGGTTGACCCGGTTGCCGAAGATTTTCAGGAATCTTTTTTTGCGCCCGACGATGTAATAATAACCGTCGCCGTCGCGCCGGGCCATATCGCCGGTCAGGAGGACGCCGCCGCGCTCGTCGCCTTTGGCCAGGTCGGCGCCGCTTTCGGCGTAGCCCATGGTCACATTGGCGCCTTTGTAGACGAGTTCGCCGACGACGCCGGCCGCCGTGATTTCGCCGCCGGCGGCGTCAAGCAGGCTGAATTCGCCGCCTGGGATGGCGACGCCGACGCTGCCGCTTTTGGCCAGTGCTTTTTCAGGCGGCAGATAAGACATGCGCGCGGTCGCTTCCGTCTGCCCGTACATCACGATAAAACGCCGCCCTGTCCGCTCGGCGTACGCGGCGAATTTTTCCTGCAGCCGGAGCGGGAGTTTGCCGCCGGCCTGGGTCAGCGTGCGCAGCGAGGGCGGCTCCATCCGGCAGAACCGCAGCCGGTCGAGCATTTCGTAGGTGTAGGGGACGCCGCTGAGCGAGGTGGCGCCGTGCTGTTTGAATTGCTGCCAGAATTCTTTTTGGGTCAGGGCCTTGTCCGTCAAAATAATCGAGGCCCCCGCCCAAAGATGGCTGTTGACGACCGAGAGGCCGTAGGTGTAACTCATGGGAAGCGTGGTGATCGGCCGCTCCGAGACGCTGAGTTCCAGATATTGGGTGATGGATTCCGTGTTGGCCCGGATGTTCTCATAGCTCTGGCGGACGAACTTGGGGCTGCCGGTGGAGCCGGAGGTCGTCAGCAGCAGCGCTAATTCGCCGTGCAGCGGGAAGACGCGGGAATGAGGGGTTTTGAGCAAGGAATAACCCCAGGCCGAGTAGAGCGGGGCCTGGGCGAACGCCGCGGCCCTGGCCGCCGGCAGCCACAGAAAATCAGGTTTGTAGATTTCAAGCAAGGCGGCCAGCGTTTCGTCCTCGGTTTCGGCTTTCAGCAGCAGCGGCGTGATCCGGTGGTTCAAGAAAGCCGTATAACCGAGCAAAGAGCCGCCGGTGTTCGAGCAGAGGGCGAACACCAGGCGGCGGCCGCCGACAGCCGTCGCTAACCGTTCGCCTTCCCGCCGGAGTTCGGCATAAGAAATTTCGCCCCCGTCCTCAGGCAGGAGGGCGATTTTATCGGCGAAGCGGTCAAATTGCCACATCGTATTTTTTCATTATTTCCCGCCCTTTGGCAAAACTGCTGAAATCGATGATGTCGTCTGTGTCCAGCATGATGTCGAAGGTTTCCTCCAGGGCGGCGATCAGAGCCATATGGCCGACGCTGTCCCACTCCCGGATAGCCTGGTACTCCAGCTCCCCGGCTTCAGCCGCGTCGACGCCGAAGGTCTCGGCGAAAATGTTCGTGTACTGCTCAAGGTTGGTCATTTGTTAATCTCCTTCACTTTGCTCCGTTTTGCTTTGCTCCGTTTTGCTTTGCTCCATTTTGTTTGGCCGCGCTTTATTTTGCTTGGCTGCGCGCTACGCTTTCAAACTATCGCGCCGCCGTCCACGCCTATGATCTGGCCGGTGACATAGGCGGACAAATCC
>JAIRRL010000104.1 GCA_031255985.1 Gracilibacteraceae bacterium | reverse complement strand
CATAGTAATAATTGTTTATAAGATTGTCATACCGAAAATCAACCGATTCGACCACTGTATCGCCTTTGCTGCTGACAGCGCCGTATTTGCCGTCTTTCCGGGCGACGGCGGCTTCCGCGGCTTTGCTGTAAGGCTTTATCTCATCATATACAAATGACAGAACAGTCCGGTCGGAAGTATCAACGACGCCGTAATGAGCGCCGTCCCAGGCCACGGCCAGATTGTCCGCGAAGAACTCCATTTTTGTGTAGGTATAGTTTCGGACTGTGTTTTGATTTTGGTCGATAATTTTGTATTGGCCGTCTTTTTTCACGAGATACTGCGTTAAGTTAATATTAGCCAAATAATCGTAAGCAAAATCAACGACGGTTTGCCCGTTATTGTTAATAACGCCGTACTTTCCATTTTCCTTGACAATAAAACGTCCGTTGGGAATAACTTTAATTTCTTCGTCGTAAATACATTCGAGCAAAATTTCTTGCCTGCTTATGTCGTACAGACCGTACTTACCGTCTTTTTTCAAACGAACCCACATATTTTGACCTTGCCGGTAATACCCGTTTATATCATCGTAGACGCAGGGCAGGAGTTCCTCCGCTTCGCTGCCGCTGACGGTATAAAGCCCGGATTGGGTGTGACTGTCGTCAATGCGATTATTTACCTCGTACAATACGCCTTCGCTCCAGTTGAACGTACTGCCAACTCCATAAAATTCAACAGGAATGAGGTTTTTCCCATATTTATCAACCAGGCCCTGTTTATCATCCACCACGACGACAGCGGCTTCAGAGCCGGTGCGATCCCAAAATGGATCCACGCTGGTGAATTCAAGTTCAGGTTCCGCCAGAATAGTGATTGTCAGGTCGGAGGGGGCGGCCTCCACTGAAGGCGCCGGCAGACAGGTCATAAAAAGAAGCAGCAACAGAGACAGAGCCACAGAAATCCCGGTTTTTCTCATTTCCTTTTTCTTCCTTTCTGGTTTTTGCCTGAATATTGCGCCTTCAGGCGGCGAAGGGACGGGAACGAAGTCCTCTTTTTCCTTATCTTACAATATCAGCGGCTCTTATGTCAATATACCGCCCCAGGAAGTTTACTCCTCCGGCTTCCGTCATAATATCTCAATATCTGATTGAGTAAGTTCTCTCTGAAAAATACAGATCTTTCTCATGCCTTCTAACCAAGTCGCCCTCACCGGAAAATACGAACGACACAACGGCATAGCCATGTTCAGCAATCGCCGGTTCATCTCGGTTAACGCAAATTTGGACAGACAGTACTACATCCGGTTCCTTCACACTCTGATTATTTAAGGACCAAAAATAATCTCCGCCTTTCGCCAGAGAGAATACTTTTCTCTCCGCCCCGTTTTCAACGAAATCAAAAGTGTCAACGTACATATATAATATGGAAGGATCCGCAGCGGTAATTTCTGTGACCACGGGTGATAGGTCGGGATTGATGAGCGACCACGTATCATCCGGGCCGGATCGTTTGAAAAACAGTGTACAATTAGAAGTCCTGTTAGCTAAAAATGTGACGTATTCCAGAGAAAAATCCATTTTCCCGTCCATATCAAAATCACGAAAGACAATGCCTGGATATATAGGTATAAACTGGAACGGATCAGAGAATACCTTGGATGATTTTAGCCAATAGGTAATTTTATATTCAGGCTCATTTCCAAATAGGTAATGGGGGAAGCGGGTCGGTCGTCCCTCCATCACAGCCATAAACATGCCTGAGACTTCCGCGTCGGCTGGGAGGGCCGGGTTCCGGTAGATGCCCTGGATCACAGCGATTTCGGTTTCATCATAATTATTGGCGGCGACTATAGCGGCGGACTTTATTGTCATGAATTCTTCCTTTGAGTCAATCTTTTTGGCAATTTGCCGTATGACGTACGGTTGTAAATTTTCACCGTCGCCGACATACAATCCGCTCTGCGGCCGTATTATCAATTGAAGCGTAAAACATGCCGCGCTTCCTAAAATGAAACTCAATACTAAGGCAATCGCTATGCGTGTCCTATGCACGTTAATCCGCTGTGTTCCCAATGGGTTTTCCTCCTCCTGCCTAATATCAATCTCCAGCCAATCGGCCCAAAGACTCCAGCGCCCCCTCGTGCTTCTGAGCAGCGGCTTTTTCATACCAGCTTTTCGCCATGTCATAATCCTGCTCCACGCCTTCGCCTTCTTCATACGCTACGCCCAAATTGTATTGAGCGTTGACGTCCCCCTGCTCCGCCGCCCTCCGATACCATTTTACTGACTCACTGTAGTCCTGCTCTACGCCCCAGCCTTCGCTGTACACCAGGCCCAAATTGTATTGAGCGGTGGCATCCCCTTGTTCCGCCGCCATCCGATACAATTTTACAGACTCACTGTAGTCCTGCTCTACGCCCCGGCCTTCGTTGTACATCCCGCCCAGATTGTTTTGAGCATTGGCGAGTCCCTGCTCTACCGCTCTCCGATACCATTTTACAGACTCATTGTAGTCCTGTTCCACGCCCCGCCCTCTGCAGTACAGCACGCCCAAATTGTTTTGAGCATAAACATATCCCTGTTCCGCCGCCTTCCGGAACCATTTTGCCGCCTCACTGTAGTCCTGTTCCACGCCCTGGCCGCCGTGGTACAGCACGCCCAAATTGTATTGAGATTCGGCGTCCCCCTGCTCCGCCTCCCTCCGAAACCACTTTGCCGTCTCACTGTAGTCCTGTTCCACGCCCTGGCCTTCGTAGTACATCATACCCAGTTTCCATTGGGCGAGGCCGTAGCCCTGCTCCGCCGCCCTCCGAACCCACTTCACCGCCTCACTGTAATCCAGTTCCACGCCCTGACCTTCGCAGTACATCATACCCAGGTTCCATTGGGCGCCGGCGTTCCCCTGTACCGCCGCCCTCCGAATCCACTTCGCCGCCTTAGAGTAGTTCTGTTTCACGCCCCAGCCATATAAGTACATCTTACCCAGACTGTATTGGGCGTCGGCGTCCCCCTGTACCGCCGCTCTCCGAATCCACTTCGCCGCCTTAGAGTAGTTCTGCTCCACGCCCTGGCCTTTGTAGTACATAAAACCCAGATCATACAGGGCGAAATCGTCGCCCTGCACCGCCGCTTTCCGAATCCACTTCAATGCTTCAGTGTAATCCTGTTCCACGCCCCAGCCATATAAGTACATCTGGCCTAACTTACGCTGAGCGACGGCGCTTCCCTGCGTCACCGCTTTCCGCACCCACTCCGCCGCCTTAGCTTTGTCCTCTTCCACGCCCCAGCCATTTAAGTACATCCATCCCAACTCATGTTGAGCGGCGGCAATTCCCTGCGCCGCCGCTTTCCGCACCCACTCCGCCGCCTTAGCTTCGTCCTTTTCCACGCCCCAGCCATTTAAGTACGCCTGTCCCAATTCGAACTGAGCGGCGGCGTGCCCTTGCGCCGCCGCTTTCTGACGCCACTCCGCCGCCTTGGCGCTGTCCTTTTCCAATCCTCCCCAGCCACATACGTACAGCCAGCCTAAACTGTACTGGGCGGCGGCGTGCCCTTGCGCCGCTGCCCGCTTATACCAGTCTTTTGCCCAAGCGTAAATGCCGTCATCGCATTCGGGATCGAAATGAGTCTCACAGAATTTAGCTACCGCAATCAAGGCGTCACCGAAAAAATTTTGCAACGAACTATTCATGTTCTAAATATCTCCTTATCCCGATAATCATGCTCTGTCTGATGAAGTGCGGTCGCGCTACTATCCCCCGAATGCGTATACCGTGGTTTCGGGGGTGATAGGCCCGAAGTCTGCGCCGGCGGGGTCGTTGCCCGGCGCGAGGACGATGGCGGCGTTGGTTTGGGCGGCGAGAACCGAACCGGTGAGGGCGTCCACCAGAGTCTCGCCGTTGGCTGTGTAGATATTCGCGTACTCGAAGGACAGGGCGGCGCGGATGGCCTTGTTGGTCTCATAGCGGTTCGGGCCGTAAAGCCGCGTCGCCCCGGCCACGTCGCGCACCAGGGCCGGGCCGCCCAAAATATAGGTTTGGCCGCCGCTCGCGCCGGGCGAGCCGAACGCACCGCTCACTCCGCCGTCCGGGTTCGCGATCTGAATGATGTAACCGTTCGCGGCAGCGAAGGAAGCGGCGCTCACCGCGTCGGCGATGGCGTTATAGCCCACGATGAAAGTCCCTTGGGGGTTTTTCACCTTGCCGCCCACCAGGGCCGCCGTCTCAAAGCGGTTCGCGCCCTTCAAAGCCTCAATGGAAATATTTGGCAATCTGGCTCTCAGGGCGTTTACCACACTCTGACTGACCGCGCCCACCGCGTAAACTTTGGTCGCGCCCAGGCGCTGAATCTCCGCTGCCACGGCCGGGTCAAGCGTGCCGGTACTGAGGAGAATCGGCGCGTTTTCCTGCCCGGCCAGCGGCGCGACCGCCAAAGCGTCGATCAAATTATTCGCCCCGCCCGGCGCCAGGATCACGGTATCCGCGCTCCGCCACCCCCGGCGGGAGATGGCGACGGAAGTGAGAACGCGGTTCGCGCCAGAGATATGGCTGAACCTCAAACCGTAGTCAATATCCAGTTCATATACTCTGATTTTACCGGCGGCCTGGTCTGAAAACGACCAATAAATTTTTCCATTCAAATAAACCGGGCGATCATTGTCAGGTAGGCGCGGCGAACCGGTCAAAAGCGTCGTGTCCGCTATTATCTCGCCGCTGTGGTCTAAAACTTGGTAATAAGTCCCCGCGTAGCGCAAAGCGGCGCCGGCGGCGCGGTCGAATAATTCCCAGAAAACAATAACGCGCCCATCGCTCAAAGCCACGACTTTCGGCCTTTCCGCGTTTTGATTTTCGTTTAAATCCGTCAGCCAGCGCACGCCGTGATCAGTCGCGTCAGCCGGAAGGAAATAACTGATCCCGCTCAAATTGAGACCGATTGAATGAGCTACCCCCTCCGCGCTACGCGATTCGCCCTGCACGTAATATATGTCGTTTCCGGCTTGATAGACGTCATAATTTTCAAAATCCTTCTTGATATACTGGATAAATATATTCCGCGCTCCCCGGCTGTCGCGGCTTATGGGGTTATTGGACAGTATTTTATCGGAAGAACCAACCAGCACGTATGAAAAATTCGTTTCCGCAACGCCGCCCAGCTCAGAGTTCGTAAAATTATATTCCTGCATTTCTCTGAAATGAAACGGCGTCACGCTGGTCAATTGACCGTTTTCCAGTTTGGCCAGCTCAAAACCGCGCGGATAGGCGTCGCCGCGATCAGCAAAGAGAAAACCGCCGGCGATAGGAACGACCTGCTGGTCAAAGGAATGGCTCGTGTAAGGCGCGCCCGGCTGCAGCGGCTGCATGGTTTTGACGTCGGCGTATAAAACGAGCGAGGACTGATGGTTCAAGCCGTCGGCCGAGCGAAACATCTGTCTGCCGGTATGAGCGGCAAGCACGTCGCCGCTGATGGCAAGGGAAGCGTTGGCGGCGTAAAAAGGCTGCTTGGTATTAATTTCTCCCGCCATATACTCCGCTTTCGCGATGAGCCGCCCGTCCGGGTTGTATTTGGCCAAAACCACATTCGCCGTGTTTTTCTGCGTTTCTTCTACATTTTTGCCGTAAAGGACATAAAAATTCCCCGCCTCGTCGCCGGTTATATCGCCGAACAAGGGCATTTCCTTGGGGAGCGTCAAGGCGCGAATTTTGTTCATGCCGCGATCCAGCGCCAATATGTTGACGGCCTGTTGCGTTTCATAGGCGATGTGCAGATTTCCCGCCGCCGTAAAATTACCGTGCCGGCCCGCTTCCGCCGTTCGCGCCCCCGCGCGCGAGCCGCCGCCGCCAGGCAGCGTGTTGTATTCAAGCTTCGCGTCATAAAGATATCTTTTCGCCACATTGCTGTAAATCAATTCGCTGGATACGCCCGCTTCCGTTTGCAGGGCCGTTGAAAAAACCGCTTCTTTGAAATCAGGGGCGCCGCCGGTTCCCGCCGCCAGGGCGACATTGCCGCCCGGCAAGCCGATGGGGGCCAAGATCGTCAGCAAGGCGAGCGACAGCAGCAGCGCCTTCTTCGCGCAGTTGATTTTTTTCATCCGCAAATTCCTCCTGTATAGCTATTAATCAGCGTTTTTCGCTTAGTTTTTCCGTGTTGTCGGCTGCGCCGGCGTCGCCAATCCAAAAAGCAATCCCGTCCGAAGCCTCGCTTCCATTATATGCCTGTTCTGTGTCTCTGTCAACCTGCATCAAGCCGCCATCCAGGGCAATCGCTATTACTGATGTTGGATCTCATCTTTCCAATGATTTGATCTTCTTTCGCCGTTGCCTGTTTCCGCTCGCAACCTGTCTCCCGCCTCCCTTCTCCGCCCCCCGCGCCAGAAGGATTCCCCGCGCTAAAGACGAGGCCCGCCGCCGGCCGGCCATCGCGATTAGTTCGCCGCCCCGCGGATCGTCGTGACGGCTGCGGTAAAACGGGCGCTTGAATTCAACCCCTCTTTCCCCCATCTCTTTTTCCAGGCTCCGCTGCCGCGCTTCACAGCTCCCATCCGCCAGTCCCGCCCAATCCGTACTTATCCGTCCGTTGTTTTCAATAAGCATCAGCAGCTTGACATGCCCGGCCGAAGCCTCAATCCCCGTCATAATTTCATTGCTCTCCGTCGTCAGACTGTATCCGAGATGTTCCAGGGACTTGATCGCCGCGGCCGTCACCTCCTTCCAATCAGAATCTATCGCCCGCGCCCGTTCGGCGGCCCGGACGTCAATTTTGAGGGCGGGTTTTATATTCGCTCTGATCACGGCGCTTTTTGATTCATAACTGCTCATGGTTTTTCCTCCCGTTTATGCTTTTGCGTGATTTAAGCTTGATTGAATCCCTGTTCGTCATAAAAAGAATTGTTCTCAGCAGCCAACCCCGTCTCCGCTTCCCTCTCTATTCCCATTTCCGCTTCGCTTCGCTGCTCCCGTCCGGCCTGCCCGCTTCCGAGGCCCTGGTTCGCCTGCAGGAAATCATAATTCGTCACACCGGCGCTATAAAGCTTGTCGACTAGCTTCCCTTTAAATTTGTTTTCATTCAGCGTCATTTCATCCCGTCGGCGCTGCAGGACGTTTTCCTTTTTTTCCATTTTCCCCCTTGCCTTTTCCACTGCCCGCCGCCGCTGGTATG
>JAIRRL010000074.1 GCA_031255985.1 Gracilibacteraceae bacterium | reverse complement strand
TTCGTTTGCGGATAATATGGCGGAAAAACATATGCGGTACACGCTGCTCACCGCCGTCTCCACCGAGGTTTGCCTGCACAATAATTCCAAATGGGCGGATATCGCGGAATTCAGCGACGGCAGTCTCCGGGGCATCCCCCAGATCAGTTTTTACAACGACATCGCCATCAAGGAGGAGAGCGGCAGAAAACAAATCGACCGTTTCGACATCAATTCGCTCTCGACCATGAACGCCATCGTCAATGAAAAGAAAGGCGTGTGCCTGATCACGAACAGGGAGTATCAAAAATTCTTCCGGAAAAACAGAAACTTGATCCTCCGCCCGATCCAACCGCCCGTTACGTTTCACTATGGCTATATCGTCCGCGCCGACTGTCTTCCTTCGCCTCAGCAAAAGGCGTTCGTCGCAGCCCTCCACCGCAGTTTGCAATTACCGCTTCCTGACGGGCAAAAATAAGCGGGGGCCCCGGCCAAGGCGCCCCCGGAAAAAACAGGCTCTTATTGAGCGGGCAAAATCTGATACACCGGCGCTCCCTCCGCCTGGGCCGGCTGCCGGACGCCCATAATCGCCGCGATGGTGGGCGCTACGTCTACTTCGCGGATCACGCGCTCCGTCACGCAAGCATTTTTGACTCCCGGTCCGGCGGCGACAAAGATCGGCGAGACGGTTGTGCCAAAATAGCCGTCCGTCGTCGAAAGCGCGTCGCCGTGCAGGCGGTTGAACCCTTCTTCCAGAAAATAGATGATGTCGCCGCTGTTGGGGCCGGACAGACCCAAGAGCGCCGCGTCCTTGTTCCTGACCGCCAGTTGAACAATCCGCTTGCCGTTCAGGCGATAGCTGTAGAGATCGTCAATGATCTGCCGCTCCAGTTCGTATTTGTCGGCCGGATCGACGATGCCCTGATCGTTGCGTCCTTTAAGATTTACATAGATGTGATTGCCCCGCGGCGCGACCGCCCGCGTTTTCGACCAGTCAATCTCCCTGGTGCGGTTGCCGTCCGCGTCTTTTTTCAATGCAACATAGCCTAATTCTTCCATGACGCCGACATTCATGACGAAGGCTTCGCCCAGGTAGGGCAGCTCGTCCTCTTCGCTGCACAAGAGACCGTGATCGGAGGTCAGAATCAAAGTCCAGCCTTCGTCAATGAGCGGCATGAGTTTGCCCACATATTCATCCGCTTCCAGATATATTTCCTCGATGAATCCCTGATAGATCGTTTCGTCTTGATTGCCGTAATTGGGCCGGCTTTTCGCCCAGCGCCAGACCGTATGGCCGACCAGGTCAATACTGTGGATATGAGTAAAGATCGCATCGTATTTTTGGGTGCGGATCAAATGAAGCAAGGCGTCCGCCTGCCAGCGGCCGTAATTCCACCAGGCCGGCAAAGTGCGCCGGGAGGCCATCTCCGGATAGCTGCCGCCCATGGCGTATACCTTGGGCACGTAACCGCAGGCGTCAACGACTTCCTGATACAGGCTCCGCGGGAACCAGGTAGCTGTTTTGGCGTCTGTTTCAATATCCAGGCAGTCGCCCAAAGAGATGGAGACGTAAGAGCCAGCTTCCGCGTCGATCTTCATGATGGAGATGCTGCGCGTACCCTTCTGTTTTTTGCCCTGCACATTGACTTCCATGACGTGTACCGGGAGGAAATCTCCGGTCTTCAGGCGGACGAATGGTTCCGGGTCTCTTTTTTTGTAATAGATTTCAACCGTATCATAAAGACCGGCGGAGTTTTTCAGCAGTAAGGCCGGCATCTGTCCCACGCCCTGCTCGCAGATGGCGCGGAATTCTTTCGCCCCGTCCGGCAGGGGGCGATCCCAGCCTTCCGCCGCTTTGAGCGGCACGTCGTAAGTGCTGATCACATCCGCCGTTTCGTTCAGTTCTTCCCCTTCCCGATGATCCAGGCAGATAAAGGCCGGGTTGTCTTCGGTGAAAAAGCTGGAAACATAACTTTCCGATCTCGGATCATGCTGTTCATTCGCATCGGTTTCCAGCACGCAGCCGGCGCCGCCTTTCAGATCCTTTTTGACCCGTTTGCTGATTGCGGTCGTTGTTGCCGCGGCGTGCGTAATGTGTTCCTTATCTATATCGCAGCCGAGGGAATTGGGGCCCGCCGGATTCATCCCGCCGACAATATGCAGATTGGGATGGCGCGATACTGGCGGCCAGGAGCAGGGCCAGGTCCAACACAGAACTTTTTTGCCGGCTTCGGTCAGAACGTCCCAAAGCTGCTCGGCTTTGACCTGTTCGGAGGTGAAGGCGTAGACGAAGCGACTAAGATCCGTCGGGTGCTGATTCCAATAACATGTGATTCCATGGGTGTTGGGGTAAGCCCCGGTGGATAAAGTCGTCCACATCGGCGGCGTGATAGTCGGGTTCGCTCCCAATAAAACCAGATCCTGACGGGCAGCCCCCATTTCGATCATCTTTTTGATATTGGGCAGTTTGCCTTCATCGACCATGCGTCGGGTCGTTTTCGGATCCATCCCGTCAATACCGACTACAAATACTTTCGGGTCAGCCATAAAGCGCCTCCTTTTCTGTTGTGCGGGAACTGATTTGTTGCTTGACGCAACGCCTGGAATTTCTCGCGAGCGCTCTGCGATAGAAAGATTATATCAACAGTTTCGATATTTTTATATAATCAGAAATTTTACATAGCGGCGTGTCAACTTTTGGTTGACTG